>JBOHBL010000603.1:0-1134 GCA_050698295.1 Rubrobacteraceae bacterium
GGCCGCAACGGCGGCGGGGAGCGTCATGTGGTGGGTGACCGGGCAGGAGAATCCGATCTGGAGCAGGATCAGCGAGGCGGCCGAGATCCCGAAGCCCAGCACCGTGGCGGCGGCCTGGTAGTCCGGATTGGCCGCGACGAACGCCGTCACCAACCACGCCGAGAGGAGGCCGCTGCCGAGCCCGAGCACGGCGGCCTGCGGGAAGTCCTGCTGGTAGTCCAGCCAGACTCGCTCACCGCCGGGGACGAATATGCCGCGCTCCCGCGCCTCGGGAGTGAGGTCGCCGAAGAGTCCCGACCGGCCGAACATCAACCGGGCGACGATCGCCGAGACCCCGACCGTCAAGGCTATGGAGTCGGTGAAGCCGGCCACCCCGATCCCCACCAGAAGCTGCTGGAAGACGTGCCCGCCGAGTCCGAAGAGACCACCGACTACGAGGGTCAACGGGTCTTTCACCCCGGCCAGGGGGGCTGCTATGTCCCTCCCGTTCTCGAGCGTCCCCCTGCTCGCCGCGAACGCAGCCGCCGCGGCCCCGGCGGCGAAGGAGATATGCGGTCCGAAGACCGGTCCGAAGGCGACGTTGGTGATAAAGTCGAAATCGCTGCCCCCGGTCGCCATTGCCACGCCGACACGCACCGTGAAGCCCGTGAAGTTAAAGGCCGGCAGCCCCCCGATGGCCGCCCCGAACAAACCTCCCGCGAAAGCGGCCAGCAACAACGCCAAACTGAAGTCCACAACATCCCCTTCCCCTATCCGCCTGCTGAACCAGGACAGTGCCCTCTGGCGCGCCTATGGCTTACCGCCGGTTACAAACCCCCGCCGCCGTCCGAGTACGCGCGAAGCCGGAGTCTCTGCTTCTCGGCCTATTGAGCGCGCAATTGTCCGGAGGCATGCTCCCGAGAGCGGGATCACCATCGAAGCTCGCTCCTTGCCCGGTCAACAAGCTTCCAGCGCGAACACACCCCACCATTGACAACCACGACGCGCTGTCCAAACAAGAGACCCGTGTCCGAATTCGCTGTCGTCAAGCCTCCTTTCGTTTCCCAATGAAAGCCTAACACGTTACATGTCCTCTGTCAAATGAGCAAAGTTTGCAAATTTGTGCGGCAATGGCGTAGACGGCTGGGTGTTTGG
>JBOHBL010000604.1:0-2818 GCA_050698295.1 Rubrobacteraceae bacterium
CCAGGCCCTCGTCACGCTTCAGGCCAAAGTCGCCGTCGAGGAGGCCGACGTCATCCTCCACCTCGCCGACGCCCGCGCCGGTCCCACCGAAGCGGACGCCGCGATAGCCCGCGAACTGCGCCGCGCCCCCGGCAAGGTCGTCCTCTCCGTCAACAAGCTCGACAACCCCTCGGACGACTCCGAACGCTACAACTTTTACTCTCTCGGAGAGGGTGAACCCCACGCCATCACCGCCACGCACGGCATCGGCGCCGGCGACCTGCTGGACGAAATCGTCGCTCTACTTCCCGAAACCGAAGAAGAGGAAGAGTCGGACCTCCCCAAAATCGCCATAATAGGGCGACCGAACGTGGGGAAGAGCACCCTCCTCAACCGCCTCGTCGGCGCGGAACGGGCCGTCGTCTCCGAAGTCGGCGGGACCACCACCGACGCCGTCGCGAATGAACTTGAAGTGAAGGTCGATGGCAAGATCGAGAGGTACCTTCTGCTCGACACGGCGGGGGTGAACCGGAGCGCGAGGCGGGCTTCGGGGGTGCCGTACTACTCGGCGCTTCGGACGGAGGGGGCGATCCGGCGTTCGGACGTGTCTCTGCTCATGCTGGATGCTGTCGAGGGGCTCGTGGGCGGGGACCTTCAGCTCGCGCGGCGGATAGAAGAGGCCGGGAGGTCGTGCGGGGTCGTGATAAACAAGAGGGACCTCGCCTCCGACGAGCGGGTACGGGAGATGGAAGAGAAAATCGCGTACAGGATGACCGACCTCAAGCCGCGTTCGATCTCCGTCTCTTCGCTGACCGGAGCGGGCGTGGACGGTGTCATGCCGTTTGCGGCGAAGATACATCGGGCATACGGTCTCAAGGTCCCGACGCATGAGATCGCCGAGTTCGTGAATCGAATAGTGAACCGCAGCGCGCCCGCGAAGGGGGTCAAGATACGCTACGCGACCCAGACCGGGGTCGAGCCGCCCAGGTTCACGCTTTTCGCGAACCGCCCCGAGGACCTTCGGGAGAACTATCTCAGGCACCTGGAGAATGAGATCCGGAACCGCTACGATCTCCATGGGGTGAGCCTGAGAATCAGGGTGAAGAGTTACCGCAAATAGAAGCGAAGAATTCCCGCGTGGAGGAGGAGAGATGAAAGCCATCATAATGGCCGGGGGGCAGGGGACGCGGCTCAGGCCGCTCACCAGCGAGCAGCCCAAGCCCATGATCCGGATAGCCAACATCCCCTGCATGGAGCACATCGTGAACCTGCTCAAAAAGCACGACTTCACCGACATCGTCGTCACGCTCCAGTTCATGCCCGAGGAGATTCAGGACTACTTCGGCGACGGCTCCGACTGGGGCGTGAACATCCGCTACTCCATAGAAGACGCCCCGGCGGGCACCGCGGGCTCCGTCAAGCTCGCCGAGAGCCAGCTCGGCCTCGAAGACGACGACCGCTTCCTCGTGATAAGCGGCGACGCCCTCACCGACGCCGACCTCTCGCGCCTCGCCCGCTTCCACGACGAAAAAGACTCCGACGCGACGATGGTTCTCAAAAGCGTCGAAAACCCGCTGGACTTCGGCATCGTCATCACCGAGGAGGACGGCAGGATCTCCCGCTTCCTCGAAAAACCCGCCTGGGGTCAGGTCTTCTCGGATACGGTCAACACAGGCATATACCTCCTCGAAGGCTCGGTGATGGAGGAGATCCCAAACCCCGAGACGGAGGGCGAATACGATTTCTCCAAAGACCTCTTCCCGAAGCTCCTCGAAGCCGGTCGTCCCCTCTACGGCTACGTCACCGACGAATACTGGGAGGACATAGGTACTCTGGAGCAGTACTCCTCCGCCCAGCGCGACGTTTTGGATGGTCGCATAAACGGCGTCAGGCCGCCGGGGACGAAGCTCCGGGACAACATCTACGTCGGACGCAGGGCGCAACTCGACGAGGAGCAGTTGAGCGGGCCGGTCGTCATCGGGGAAAACGTCCGGGTGGACGAGGGGGCGGAGATCGGCGCCCACTCGGTCATCGGGTCGAACGTGGTGATATCCGCCGGAGCCAGGATCGAACGTTCCATCGTCGCGGACGGCTCGTACATCGGAGAGGGCGCCGATCTCGTGGACACCCTCGTCGGCCGCTCTTCCTACGTCCAGGCTCGCGCGAGGCTTCTGGAACGCAGTTCTCTGGGCGACGACGTCATAGTGGGCGAAGGGGCGACCATTTCGCCGGAGGTCAAGGTCTACCCGCACAAGACCATAGAGGACGGCGCGAACATAACCCAGAGCCTCATCTACGAGACGATGGGACTTCGCACCGTCTTCAAGGGCGGGAAAGTCACCGGCAAATTCAACGTGGACCTCACGCCGGAGTTCATGATCCGGCTCGCTTCATCCTTCGGGACGACGCTGGACCCCGGCGCGATAGTCACCCTCGGGCGCGACTCTTCGCCCGCCGCCCAGGTCGCCAAGCGCGCGATGACCGCAGCCCTCCTCGGCGCGGGCGTGAACGTCCGGGATCTACGGGCGGCTCACGCGGGCGTCGTCCGCCACGACGTGCTCGCCGGGAAGTCCTCCGCCGGGGCGCATCTGCGGGCCGGAGAAGACCCCGACGACGTCGAGGTCCTCTTCTTCTCATCCGACGCCACCCCGATGACGGAGTCCGACCAGCGCAGCGTCGAGAAGGTATTCGTGCGCGAGGAGTACCGGCGGGCGCACGGCGAGGACGTGGGAGACCCGATCTACCCCGGACGAGCCGTCGAGCAATACGTCGAGAGACTGGAGCGCGCCTCCGACATCGGGAAGACCTCCGGCTCGACCATCGTCGTGGACTTCTCAGG
>JBOHBL010000605.1:0-3575 GCA_050698295.1 Rubrobacteraceae bacterium
CATAAACTGCGGGACTTTGTATATGAGCCTCGGCTCCCCGGAAGAAGCCCTCGAACATTTCCGGGCCGCGCTCCTGCTCAGCCGGGAGACGGGATACGTCCGGGACGAAGGGTACGCGCTCATGAGCATCGGCGCCGCCCTCGAAAAAACCGGAGACCCGAAAGGCGCGGCTCATTCATATCGCCGGGCGGTCGAACTTCTTCAAAGAGCTTACGAGGAGTCCGAGATGCCGAAGGAACTCTCCGCGAAGGCCGACGCTCTCACCCTCCTCGGCGCCATGCTCCACCGCTCGCTCGACGAGCCGAAGGAGGCGCTCGACGCCTATGAAGCCGCCGCCCGCATATACCGCCCCCTCGGCGAGGGCGCGCGTCTTCGGAAGCTCCTCATGAACCTCGCCGGGCTTCTCTGGCGGACGAACGACCCGGAAGGCTCCCTCCGCAACTACGAAGAAGCCCTCGGCCTCGCCCGCGAACACGGCGAGAAGGCGCACGAGGCCGCCGCCCTCGCGAGCATGGGCGTCGTCCACCGGGATATGGGAGACCATCGGCGGGCGATCCGCCACGGCAAAGAAGCCCTCGAACTCCTTCGAGAACTCGGAGACCCGCAAGCCGAGGCATACGTGCTCACGAGCCTCGCCGCGAGCCACAAAGAAGTCGGGCATTATTCGAGCGCCCTCTCGTGCCTCAAACGCTCGTTGCGTCTCCGGAGGGAAGTCGGGGATGAGGAAGGTGAGATCGGCGTCCTCCACGACCTCGCCGGAATCTACGAGTCTTTCGGAAAAAAGGAACTCGCGCGCGACGCCCTCGAAGAAGCCGAGTCCAAAAAGGAAACGTTGGAAGAGGCGAAAAAAGTCTTCGCCATCATGGAAAGGAGAAGCTAAATGCCGAAGTACATCCTCGTCCGCACCGTCGGGCAAATATCCGAGGAGGAAATAGAAGCCGCCGCCCTCCGCTCCCTCGAAGCCCTCGACGAGATGACGGACGTGCGCTGGATCCGCTCGTACTTCTCAGCCGAAGAGGGAAAACTCTACTGCGAATACGAAGCCCCCACCGCCGACCTCGTCTTCGAACACGCCCGAAAAGCGCACCTCCCGCTCGATCACTGCTCGGTCGTCCGCGAACTCGAACCCGCGATGTTCCGCTAAGGCGACTTTGCCGGGGGTCAAACGCAGCCTGCTCACCTATGGCTCGAGGATACACGGGCAGGAAAATCCGGCATAAGCGCCACTACGAACGGACACGGGAGACGCGTCACCGATGAACCCGACCGATGAGTTACGGCTCGCGGAGCTGATCGCCGCCCTGTCCCGGGTCACGGATCTCGGCATGGGACAGCCTCCCGAGGATGCGATCCGCTCGTGCCTGCTCGCCACGGGCCTCGCCCGCCGGATGGAACTCGGGGAGAGCGACGTTTGCGACGTCTACTACGCGACGTTGCTCCAACACGTCGGTTGCACGGCTTACGCTCACGAGACGGCTGCTTTGTTCGGGGGCGATGACATCGCCGTGAGGTCCGGAGGAGCCGGGGTCGACTTCGCCAACCCGAAGGAGGCGCTCTCCTTCTCCCTGTTCGAGATCGGAAAGGGCGCGCCGCCTCTCGGTCGGGCGCGGGCCGTGATCTCCGCCATCGGCAAGGGAGGGAAGTTCGGCGAGGAGCTGGCCCGATCCAACTGCGAGGTCGCCGTGCATATGGCTCGACGGCTGGGCCTGGGGACTATGGTTCAGCGCGGCCTCGACGAGATCCACGAGCGATGGGACGGCAAGGGCAACCCGCGAAAACTGGCCGGCGACGAGATAGCCTTGCCGGCGCGCTTCGCCCAAGTCGCGAGCCAGGGGGTGCTTTTCGATCGGCTGGGCGGCCCGGACCTCGCCGTCGAGGCGACAGGCCGACGGGCGGGAACCGCGCTGGATCCCTCCGTCGCCGGGGCGTTCCTGCGATGTGGCCGCGAGTTGCTCGCGGAGATCGCCTCGACCGATGCCTCCGTCGCCGTCATCGAGGCTGAACCGGAACCGTGTCGCCGCATCGCGGAGCCCGGCCTCGACGAGGTAGCGCGGGCATTCGCCGACATGGTTGACCTGAAATCACCCTTCACGCACGGTCACTCGGTCGGCGTGGCGAAGCTCGCCGGGGCCGCCGCGGGCGTCCTCGGCCTGGCGCAGGGCGAAGTCGTCAACGTCCGCCGGGCGGGTCTCCTGCACGATCTCGGTCGGGTCGGAGTGCCGAACGGGATCTGGGAGAAGCCGGGTCCGTTGACCGAGACCGAATGGGAGCAGGTACGTCTCCACCCTTACCACTCCGAGCGCATCCTGTCGCGCTCATCGGCGCTCGCGCCGCTGGCCTCCCTTGCCGGCATGCATCACGAGCGCCAGGACGGCTCCGGCTACCATCGCCAGGCGACGGCGGCCATGATCCCCACGGGCGCACGCCTGCTCGCCGCCGCCGACGCCTACCAGGCCATGACCCAGGAACGCCCCCACCGGCCAGCCCTCACGCCGGACGCCGCCGCCGAGCAACTAAACTCCGAAGCCGCGCAAGGTCGCCTCGACGCCGAAGTGGTCCGCGCGGTCCTGAAAGCCGCCGGACACGAGCCGGCTCGCGCCCGCCTTCCCTGGCCGGCGGGCCTGAGCGACCGCGAGGTGCAGGTGCTGCGCCACCTCGCGCGCGGTCGCTCGAACCGGGAAGTCGCGGGCCTGCTCTGGATCTCACCGAAGACCGCGGGCCATCACGTCCAGCACATCTACGCCAAGATCGGCGTCTCGACCCGCGCTGCCGCGGCCATGTTCGCTATGGAACACGACCTCATCCGCGAGTAGAACAAAGAATAGGGCGAACGCCCGATGCCGCCCCAACGCCCGCCTGTCATAGTGGCTCCAAGCCACCGTCAGGAAAGGTGGGACGAGAGGAGTCAGGGCAATGGGCAGCATCGGAATACGCGCCTCGAAGGTGAAGGCCGCCACCGTGAAGGTGAACGGAGCGGAGATCTACCACGAAGTCCGGGGCGGCGGTCCCCCGGTGCTCTTCATTCAGGGCGCCACGGGCGACGGCGGCGCCTTCGAGCGGGTCGCCGAACATCTCGCCGACGAGTTCACCGTCGTCACCTACCATCGGCGCGGCAACTCACTCAGCCCCCGCCCCGAAGGCTGGGACAGGACTTCGATGGACGAGCAGGCAGACGACGCAGCCGGACTCATCGAGGCTCTGGGCCTCGCGCCTGCGGCAGTCTTCGGCACCAGCGCCGGGGCGGTTATTTTATTGAACCTCCTATTGCGCCGTCCGGACGCGCTGCGCGGGGCGATCATCCACGAACCGCCCCTCGTCCCGGTGCTTTCGAACGCCGGAGAGGTCGGGGCCATGTTGCAAGCGATGATCGAGGAGGGCATGGCGAAAGGCGGTCCTCGGGGAGCTTTGGAGATGTTTATCCGCGCGAACGCCGGCGACGAGAGCTTCGAGAACCTCGACCCGGAACTGCGGGAGCGGATGCTTGGGAACGCCGAGGTGTTCTTCTCCATCGAGCTGGAAGCGTTCGTCTCGTACGTGCCGGATGCCGGAGTCCTCGCCGGGGTGAAGGTTCCCGC
>JBOHBL010000606.1:0-5967 GCA_050698295.1 Rubrobacteraceae bacterium
GTCCACAATCGCTCTATGGTCCGGCTCAGCGGCCCACCGGCTTGCTGAGGAAGGAGCCGCTTGAGTCCCTGCCGACGTAGCCTTTCAGCTCCAGCATGGTGAGAGCGGACAAAAGCTCCCTCATGCCCATGCCGCACCGCTCGGCGACCACGTCCACGCCCTCGGGTTCGAAGCCGACGCCCGAGAGCGCGGATGCCTCCTCCGGCGGAAGCTCCGCCGGGACCGGGGCATCGAGGTCGGACGGCACATGGACTTCCCGCTTTTCCGGAGACACCGATTCCACGAACTCGGCAATGTCCCAGATGACGCCCGCGCCGTCGGCGAGGAGCCTGTTCGAGCCCCGGCATTCGGGCACGCCGACGGGTCCGGGGACGGCCCACACGTCGCGTCCGGCTTCGAGGGCGTGGCGGGCGGTGATGAGAGCGCCGCTCTTCTCCGCCGCCTCGACCACGACGACCGTTTCGCACAGGCCCGCGATGATCCTGTTTCGGGCCGGGAAATGCCAGGCAAGCGGCGCCTCGCCGAGATAGTATTCCGAGACGACCGCGCCACTCCTTTTCACCCCCGCGAACAACTCGCCGTTTCTCCTCGGATATACGACGTCTATCCCGCACCCTAACACGCCGACGGTGCCGCCTCCGGCATCGAGAGATCCCCGATGCGCCGCCGCGTCCACCCCGAGCGCGAGCCCGCTGACCACGCACACCCCCCTCTCGCCAAGCTCCCGCCCCAACCTCTCCGCGACCTCGACCCCGCCGACGGACGCTTTCCGGGAACCCACGACGGCGACCATCGGAAGGTCCGGGACCTCGCCGTCCACAAAAAGCGCGGGCGGCGAATCGGACATCTCGCGCAGCCGCTCCGGATACTCCCCATCGGCGAGGGTGAGGATGGAGATGTCTTTTTCGGAGAGTTTTTCCAGGACCTCCTCCGGTCGGAAACCGCGCTTCGTTTCGGCGAAGCAAGACGAGACGCGCTCGCTCACTCCCGTCCGCGAAGCGAATCGCTCCGGCGAAAGTTCCATCGCCTCGACCGGGGAGAGGTCTCCCAGGCGCGAGACGACGCTGGTTCCGGCCTTCGCCTGGAGCAGCGAGAAGAAGAGCCAGGCGTTTCTCTCGTCAGCCCTCGACAAGGCTCGACCTCCGGTAGCCCAGCGACTCGGCGAGGTGTTCGACGGCGATTGCCTCGTTCCCCGCGAGATCCGCTATGGTTCGGGCGACGCGCAGCACCCGGTCGTGAGCCCGTCCGGAGAGACCCATGCGGTCTATGGCTCGCGAGAGCAACGCCTCGGCGTCCTCACCGAGAGCGCAGGCTTCGCGCAGCCGCCGCCCGGCGAGCGTGGAGTTCGGGACGCCCTGGCGTGATATCTGGAGTTTCCGGGCCGCGACGACCCGAACCCGAATCTCACCGGAACCTTCGGCCCTGGCTTCGCTTCGCAGTTCCCGACGGGTGAGACGGGGCACGTCCACGAAGAGGTCGATCCTGTCGAGAAGCGGCCCGGAGATGCGTCCCTGGTAGCGTTCGATCTGACCCGCCGAACACCGGCAACTCCTCTTTTTGTCCCCCGCATACCCGCACGGACACGGGTTCATGGAGCAGATCAGGGTGACTCTCGCCGGATAAGAGAGCGTCGCGGCGACCCTCGATATCGTGACGTGCCCATCTTCGAGCGGCTGCCTCAAAACCTCCAGCGACATCCGGCTGAACTCCGGGAACTCGTCGAGGAACAACACCCCGTGATGCGCGAGCGAGACCTCTCCGGGACGCGGGTTGCTCCCGCCTCCGGCGAGCCCGGAAGTCGAAATGGTGTGATGCGGAGCCCGAAACGGACGCTCGCGCACGAGGCTTCCGTTCCCTTCTCCGGCGGCGCTCATGACCTTCGTCACCTCGATGCTCTCTTCGAGTTCGAGCGGCGGCAGTATCCCCGGCAGCCTCCGGGCGAGCATCGTCTTCCCCGAGCCGGGCGGACCGCTGAGAAGGACGTTGTGCCCCCCGGCCGCCGCGACCTCCAGAGCCCGCTTCGCGTATCCCTGCCCGGCGACGTCCGCGAAGTCGCTCTCGACGACGAAAGCCTCGTCGGGGTCGTCATCGCCCGGTTCCGCTGCGATTATCTCCGCCTCTCCTCGCATGAACTCCGCGGACTCGCGCAGGCTCCGCGCCCCGAACACCTCGACCTTGCCCGTCGCGGCGGCTTCATTCGCGTTCACCGCCGGGAGCAATATTTTGAGTACACCGTCCCTGTACGCTCCCTCCGACATCGATAGCGCGCCGCGCACTCCGCGCAGACTTCCGTCCAGAGACAATTCCCCCACGACCGCGAACTCTTCGAGTCTCTCGGCGGGGACTTCGCCCACCACGGCCAGGATACCCAGGGCCATCGGGAGGTCGAAGGCCGCGCCTTCCTTACGCAAATTCGCCGGGGCGAGGTTGACGATCACCTTCCTCGTCGGGAACTTGAAACCGGAGTTGGAGATAGCCACGCGAACGCGCTCCCTCGCCTCCTGAACCGCCGCGTCCGGCAAACCGACTATCGAAAATCCCGGCAGGCCCGCGCTCACGTCCACCTCCACCTCGACCGGCAGGGCGTCTATCCCGAAAAGCGCCAAACTCCGCGCCCGACAAACAGGCATCTCTCGTAACCAATCACTAAGTAATTCGCCAGCACAAAACACCCCTCACCCAGGGTGATCCAAAAAGTATAAAGCAGCGTCGCATTAAACGCTATTTGGCGCATAAGGCTTATCCAGAACGGCTCGCCCACGACGAGCCGCGCCGAACCCCGTCCACCCCCGGAGGAGCCATGCTTGAGAGGAACAGGGCGGGTTCCCGCAATGGCCTTCTCGCTCGCTTCCCAGAACTGCGAGGGGCGAGGCTATTCGTTCCTGGGCGACACGACCTTTGGCTGGCTTTCCGTCATGCCCGCGATGAAGGTGGCCACGTCCGCGAACCTTACCTGGGTTTCGATCAATGCCAGAACGAGGACGCTGCACGCCACGCCAACAAACGCGAACAGCCTCTTGCGCTGTACCTGAAACGCCCCCGCTACTCCGAGTCCCAGCGCCACTAACTCTGACAGTATGGTCAGCAGCAACAGCGCGAACATCACGAAGGCGGCTCCCGTCTCGTCCGCCCCCGGCGGCTGTCTGTTCAAGAGAAATAGAACAAGCCAATACATGCCCACGAGGAGTACCCCCGGAAAGAAGGACAGCACGAACGAAACTATTCCCAAGCAGGAGTGCCGAGAGCGAACTGTCCTCACGCTAGGCATACGTAAAGAGGATACCAGGAGCCTAAGCTGGAAATACCACGTTCTGGGTGAAAACGGCTGCCAATATCGAGATGCTGGATGCGATCCCTAAGAACGCGAACAACCTCTTGCGGCGGCGCTGGAGCGCCCCCGCTATCCCGAGTCCCAGTGCCACTATCTCGGCCAACAGAGTCATCAGCACCAGCAATATGACGGCTGCGCCGAAACCCGTCTCGTCCGCGCTCGGAGGTTGTGAGCTCGCAAGGAGTAAGATGAGCGCAACCAAGATCACCAGGAACACCCCGGGAACGACAGACATAACGAGCGAGGCTATCCCCAACCTGGAATGCTCCGTTCTTCCGTTAGCCATGCGCGTACCGAGCGTAGTAGAGAACCTGCGATCTGCTTTCCGCGGTAACCATTCCAACCTCCTCGGGAACCTGGGGCGCCGTTCACGCCTCAGGTTCTTAGCCGAATTCGTTTATTTACTCGGTATGCGGAACCAGGGGAAATCTGTTGAGGGGTCTATCAAGTGCCTGATATCCCTCGCTTTGTACACGCAGTACACCGAAAAACAATCTTCCGGGGCGCGGTAGAGGAGTTCGGCAAACAGTCTGCCTTTGTCACTCCTTGTGTTTCCATTAGGAGTTCGGATGAAGGTGAAGTACCGTTTGCCCGCCACTATGCGGGCGGTATTCGCTATCCCTATCGTATACGTTAATTGCTTACGCTCACAAGTTCCGCGACTAGTGAGGTTACTCTCCAGGTACGCGTACGATCCTGCGGGATAGGAGGTGCTAGCGTAGGTGTTTCTAGGGAAGCAGCCACGATAACTAGGGGTTTGTGCTCCCGTCAGATAATGGCAACCGTTGCCGTTCTGCGTTTTGAAATCGTGTTCGTAACCGCAGCAAGCACCGGCAGTACCACCGGGCGGCGGGTTATTCCACGTGAAGCGCTGCGAGACGTACCGCTTACCCGCGATAGACGACGACGCGACCTTGGAGCGACCCCGAACCGGGTACCAGGCATCGCTTGAGGCGGTCGTCACTTCGGTGTCCAGCGTCTCGCTACTCGAAGTAGCTTGGGCTTCGAACGCCTCTTGTTGTTCGATTCTCTCGTCGTTGGTGCTCATATCCACAATTTCGATACGCTCGATGTTGTCGGCGCTCGCGGCAGAAGCATCGCTCGGCGCGGCCGAAACGCCGCCTGAAGCAAGGTTCTGGAACTCTTGCTCGCTGCCGTTGAGCGTCATCCCGGTCACTTCTGCCTGGCCGGCGTCGTTGCTAGCAAGGGCCTCCTCCATGGCGGTTATTTGCGGTTGCTCTTCCGCGCGTTCTTCGGGAGTCAGGTCCGGATCGTCGTGCTCGTTCACCATGTCCTGGTAGAAGGCCAGCCTCTCCTGCTCGTATGCCTGTTCGATAGCAGTGGCGTCGGCATCGGAGGGCCCGATGTAGAAATCGTGCATGGACTCGCCGCCGACCATGTAGTCGTCCTCGAGCGTCATGACCCACGAGTCCGTTTGTTCGGCTATTTGGAGGGCTTCCTCCACCGGAACGGGGCTGCTGAAGAACACGTCGGCGAAGGCGTCCCTCACGACCTCGCAATCGCTCGCTACCACATCGAGGTTGTCGACATGCACCACGTCGCTGCCCGAACCGCAAGAAGCGATCTCGTCTTTGGACGCGGGAAAATTGACCACGATGATTTCGTCGTCGTCGTCGCCGCCGTAGATCCGGTCCACGGAGGAGTCATCCTCCAAGGCATCGTAAATCGTGTCATTCCCCATCCCGCCGTAAAGATCGTCCGCTCCGCTGCCGCCGAAGATCGTGTCGTTTCCGTCTTGCCCTCGAACTTCGTCTCTGCCGCCTACGCTGTTGCCGTCCGCTCTTCCCCCGTACAGCAGATCATCGCCATTAGCCCCGAGAATCGTGTCCGCGCCGCTCATGCCCTCCAGCTTATCGTTGCCTGCTTTGCCGTCCATATTGTCGTTGTCGGGGCGTGCCTTGCAGCCTGTCATCCTCAGCGGTGCCGGTGATGTTGGCCGCCCACGCTACGCCGGACGCTATAACCATGCTCAGAACAACCGCAGCCAGGACAATGGACATTCGCTGCATCTTCATCCTCCTCCAAACTCAAGCCCGGTGCGCCTTGTCAGATCGACTATTGCAGCGTAATGATCTCCCGCACCCGAAGATATAACTCAAATGAGTGATTTTTGCGGCTACTTGAAAGTTGCATGGAGTTGCAACTCTCGGCTCGGAACCCGCGAGGAGGGGGATGCGCGGCGTCGCGCCGCGGCGGCAAAAGCTGGCATGCCGACCGGATGAAATGCGGCAAGCCGCTTCAGAAAGCGTCCGTGACGTGCGTTATCTCCGGTTCGTTGCGCCAGAGTATCCCGACCACGTCGAAGCGGACTTCCTCGAAGTCTGGCTCTCGCTCGGCGAGGTATTGTTCGGCGACGAGGCGGAGTTTGTTTTGTTTGAGGATCGTCACGGCTTCGACGGGCTCGCCGAAGGCAACGCCACGGCGGAGTTTCACCTCGCAGAAGACGAGGGTTCCTCCGTCGTAGAGGATCAGATCTATCTCCCCGTGGCGGGTTTGGAAGTTGCGCTCGACGAGGGTGTAGCCGAGGCGTCGGAGGTAGCGAAGCGCGATCCCCTCCCCGCGCTCTCCGTCGGCGCGGCGGCCTTTCAGCTCCCCACTCCGGCGTAGCTCAGGCG
>JBOHBL010000607.1:0-7677 GCA_050698295.1 Rubrobacteraceae bacterium
GGGTACGGCGGCTCATCATTGACGCGGTGCCGGAGGTGCTCAAATCTTCCATCGGGGTTGGTATCGGCTTGTTCATCGCGTTCATCGGGCTGAAGAACTCCGGCATCGTGGTGGCCGACGAGACGAACTTCGTGGCGCTTGGGAACGTCACGGCGGCGGGGCCGCTGCTGGCGATCATCGGCCTCATCGTGGCGGGTTTCCTGATGGTGCGACGCTTCAAAGGGGCTTTCGCGGTGAGTATCATCGCCATCACGGTGGCGGCGATGGCGCTTGGGATCTCCCAGGTTCCGACTTCGGTGGGGGATGTCGTCTCGCTTTCTTCGATAGGCGCGATCCAGGAGACGTTCCTGGCGATGGACCTCGCCGGAGCGTTCGCCTACGGCATCTTCTCCATAATCTTCACCTTCACCGTCGTGGAGCTTTTCGACAACACGGCGACTTTGCTCGGGCTTTCGCGGCGCGCCGGACTCGTGGACGAGAACGGGAAGATCCCCAACCTGGGACGCGCGCTCACCTCGGACTCCATCGGCGTTATGGGGAGCGCGGCTTTGGGATCCACGGCTCTGAACGCGTACATCGAGAACGCATCGGGGATCGCCGAGGGCGGAAGGACGGGACTCAAAGCCCTCGTCGTCGCCGTCGGATTCGCGCTCGCGCTCGTTTTCGCCCCGCTCGTGACCGTGATTCCGGCGGTCGCGACGGCACCTATTTTGATCCTCGTCGGGGCGTTGATGCTCGCGGAGGTCAGAAACTTGAGTTTCGACGACTACACGGACGTGATCCCGGCGTTTCTGACGATTATCATGATGCCGTTGACTTTCAGCATCGCCGAGGGATTGGCTTTCGGGTTCGTCTCGTACGCGCTCCTGAAGCTGCTCACCGGCAGGTGGCGAGAGACGCACTGGATGACCTACGTCATCGGGGTCGCGTTCCTGATCAACTTCTGGATGCTCACCCACTGAGCAGGGAGAGGAGGCAAAGTGGAATTCCTTCAACCGGAGAATTTGCGGGAGGCCCTCGAAATGAAGGCTTCCCACCCCGGCGCCGCCCCCATCTGCGGCGGCACCGACATAATGGTCGAACTCAACTTCGACCACCGGAGGCCGGAACACGTTCTCGACCTCACGCGAGTCCCCGAACTGGGCGAATGGAGCCGCGAAAACGGCGGGTTCCGCGTCGGAGCGGGGGTGACGTACACCAGGATCATCGACGAACTCGGAGATAAACTTCCGGGACTTTCAATGGCCTCCCGGACTGTGGGCTCGCCGCAAATCCGCAACCGGGGCACCGTCGGCGGGAACCTGGGCACCGCTTCCCCAGCCGGAGACGGACTCCCGCCTCTGTACGCCTCCGACGCCGAAGTCGAGGTCGTCTCTCTCGAAGGGACGAGGCGCATCCCGGTCGCGGAGTTCATCACCGGGCCGAAACGCAATGTTC
This sequence comes from Rubrobacteraceae bacterium, assembly GCA_050698295.1. Taxonomy (GTDB): domain Bacteria; phylum Actinomycetota; class Rubrobacteria; order Rubrobacterales; family Rubrobacteraceae; genus JACCWD01. The sequence goes on from JBOHBL010000607.1 coordinate 1,438, forward strand.
TGCGTGACGATGAGCTTATCTCGGCGTTCTATATCGCGGAGGCCGATGGGCCGCAGCAGTATTCCAAGATCGGGACGAGGAACGCGATGGTCATAGCCGTGTGCGCCTTCGGCCTCGCGCTCCATCCCGAAAGACGGAAAGTGGGAGCGTGCATCGGCTCCGCAGCCCCGACGCCGGTTCGGACGACGGAGGCCGAGGAGTTTATCGAGGGTGTGATCAGGGAGGGAAACCTCTGGGAGACGAGGGGTGCTCTCTCCGGCTCCGTCCTCCGGCGTTTCGGAGACATGGTCGAGATGTCCGCGAGGCCCATCAGCGACGTGCGCGGCACCGCCGCCTACCGGACGCACGCGGTTGGAGTGCTTGCGAAGCGTACGCTCTCGTGGGCGTGGGACGAATACCGGGGAGGAAATCGATGAGGCTCAACTGCAAAGTAAACGGGGAACGCCGCGAGGCGGAGAACGTCTGGGAAGGCGAAAGTTTGTTGCACGTCCTGCGCGAGCGGATGAGCCTCCCCGGATCGAAGAACGCCTGCGAGCAGGGCGAGTGCGGCTCATGCTCGGTGTACATGGACGACACGCTCGTATGCTCGTGCCTCGTACTCGCCGGACAGGCCGAGGGACGCGAAATAGTCACCGTCGAAGGTCTCGCGGGCGGCGACCTCCATCCCGTTCAGGAATCCTTCGTCGAAGCGGGGGCGGTGCAATGCGGTTTCTGCACGCCGGGGCTCATCGTGGCGACCCACGATTTGTTGGAGCGCAACTCGCGCCCCTCGGACGCCGAGATCCGCGAAGCCCTCGCCGGGAACCTCTGCCGCTGCACGGGCTACGAAAAAATAATCGACGCCGTGAAGCTCGCCGCCGAAAAGACCGCATGATGAGCGAGAAGTTCGTCATCGAAAACTGCGCCATCGCCACCGTCGATGGAGACGGAAACGAATATCCTTCCGGTCACATCGTTGTCGAAGGGAATCGAATATCCGCGGTGGAGAGTGGGCCGACGGACCAGAGTGTCGATGCGTACCGGATCGACGGCTCCGGCTGTTTGGCGACGCCGGGGCTGGTGAACTGCCATCACCACCTGTATCAGTGGGCGACGAGGGGGATGGCGCTGGACGCCACGCTCTTCGAGTGGCTCGTCGAGTTGTATCCGGTTTGGGCGGGGATCGACGAGGAGATCGAACAGGCTGCCGCAAGGGCGGGACTCGCATCCCTCGCCCTCTCGGGCTGTTCGACTTCGATGGATCACCACTACGTTTTTCCGAAGGGAGTCGGGGATCTCCTCGGGGCGGAGGTCGAGGCGGCGAAGAGCATCGGACTCCGCTTCCATCCCACCCGAGGCTCGATGGACCTCGGAAAATCGAGCGGAGGACTGCCCCCCGACTCCGTCGTCGAGGACCACGATGAGGTCCTGGCGGCCAGCGAAGAGGCGATAGATAACTTCCACGACCCTTCGTTCGACTCGATGCTCCGCATCGCGCTCGCCCCATGCTCCCCGTTCTCCGTGACGAAAGATCTCATGCGCGAGTCGGCGGAGCTGGCGAGAAAGAGAGGCGTCCGTCTCCACACCCACCTCGCCGAGACGAAGGACGAGGAAGAATTTTGCAAAGAACTCTACGGAGTTCGTCCCGTCGAGTACCTCGAAGACCTCGGTTGGATCGGCGCCGACGTGTGGCTCGCACACTGCGTCTACCTCGATGAAAATGAGGTACGGCGCTTCGGCGAGACTCGCACCGGCGTCGCCCATTGCCCATCCTCGAACGGCAGGCTCGGAGCGGGCATCGCCCCCGTCGCCGATCTCGTCGATGCCGGGGCGCCCGTCGGGCTCGGAGTGGACGGCGCGGCATCCAACGAAGCCGGGGAACTCGCCCCGGAGATGAGGCAGGCGCTCCTCGCGGCCCGCTTCGCCGGAGGCCCGAAAGCCATGACCGCGAGACGGGCATTGGAGCTTGCGACGATCCACGGCGCGGGGTGTCTCGGCAGGGAGGAGGAGATCGGCTCGTTGGAACCTGGCAAACTCGCCGACATCGCGCTGTGGCGAATGGACGGCATCGGCCACGTCGGTATCGAAGACCCGGTGGCCGCGCTCGTCCTCGGTCCATCGCGCCCCGTCGAGCTCCTGATAGTGAACGGACGAGCGGTGGTGGACAGCGGAGAACTGCAAACCGCGGACGAAGACAAAATAGCCGGAGAACTGGCATCCGCGAGCAAGAGGCTCGCCGACAAAACCCAAAAGCTGACCAGCTAGAAACGGAGGTTCTCTAAATGATTCGAGCCGAGACGATCCCGAAGACCCCGGACAGAGTCCGACCGAAAACGCCGGTCTCCAGGCCCGGAAAGGTCGGGGACAGCACCACCCGCGCCGACGGCGTCCCGAAGGTGAAAGGCGAATTCGAGTATTCCTCGGACCTCTGGATGGACGGGATGCTTTGGGGCGCGACGCTCCGGAGCCCGCACCCTCACGCCAGCATCTGGTCCATAGACATCTCCAAAGCCGAGGCGATGTCCGGCGTTTATTCCGTCCTCACCCACGAGGACGTGCCGGGCCGCAAAGTCTACGGGATGGAAGTCCCCGACCAGCCGGTGCTCGCGTGGGGACACGTCCGCTACGAAGGCGAGCCAGTAGCCATCGTCGCCGCCGATCACCCGGAAACGGCGCGGCGCGCTCTCGAAAAGATAGCCGTCGATTACGAAGTCCTCGATCCGATCACCGACCCTGAAAAAGCGATGCGTGAGGATGCGCCGCGACTCCATCTCTCCGGCAACATCCTCAAGCAGGTCCACATAAAGCACGGAGACTTGAACGCGACCGCCGACATAGTTGTTACCGGAGAATACGAGATCGGGATGCAGGACCAGGCTTTCCTCGGGCCGGAGTCCGGGCTCGCCGTGCCGGACGGACGGGGCGGCGTGGACCTCTATATTTCCACGCAATGGTTGCACATCGACCGTGATCAGGTCGCCGAAAGTTTGGGACTGCCGCCGGAAGATGTTCGTCTCACGCTCTCCGGCGTGGGCGGCGCGTTTGGCGGACGCGAGGACCTCTCGATGCAGCTCCACGCCTGCATGCTCGCCCTCGACACGGGCCGCCCGGTGAAGATGATGTACAACCGCGAAGAGTCTTTTTATGGTCACGTCCATAGACATCCCTGCAAGATGCAATACGAACACGGCGCGGATCGCGACGGCAACCTCGTCTACGTCAAGGCTCGCCTCGTTTTCGACGGCGGCGCGTACGCTTCGAGTTCGAACGCCGTTTGTTTGAACGCCGGAACGTTCGCGTGTGGACCGTACGACGTGCCGAACGCGAAGATAGATTCGTACATGCTCTACACGAACAATCCGCCGTGCGGCGCGATGCGCGGCTTCGGGGCCGTCCAGGTCTGCTTCGCCCACGAGACCCAGATGGACAAGCTCGCGAAAGGACTCGGCATGGACCCGGTCGAGCTGCGGATCAAGAACGCCATGAAACCCGGCGACAGGTTTCCGTTCGGCCAGATCGTTCCGGAGCCCGCGCCCGTCGCCGAAATCCTCGAACGAGTCAAAGCCATGCCGATGCCCGCAGAGGAAGAGGTGGCGGGGAGGGATCTTCGCCGTCTCCCCGGCGGCGTCTCGAACGTGACGCATGGAGAGGGTGTCAAGCGCGGCGTGGGCTATGCCGTCGGGTACAAGAACGTCGGATTCTCGGCGGGCTTCGACGACTATTCGACGGCGAGGGTGTCTTTGTCCGTCGAGGATGGGGAGCCTTTGGTTCAAGTACACACGGCGGCTGCGGAGGTTGGTCAGGGTGGGATCACGGTCCACGCCCAGATCGCGCGCTCCGAACTCGGCGTGCAAAAGGTCGCCATCCTCCCCGCCGACACCAGCATCGGCTCCGCCGGTTCGACCTCGGCCTCCCGCCAGAGCTACGTCACCGGCGGCGCGGTCAAGATGGCCTGTGAAGCCGCGCGGGATAAAGTGTTCGAGAAGGTGCGCGAGGAGTTCGGCGAAGACCTCGAAGACCTCTCGATGGAGGACGGGAACGTTCTGTCGGGCGGGCGGATCGTCACTCCGCTGGCGGAACTCATCAGCTCCGAGGGCATCGACGAGCTCGTCACCTACCGTCACAAGCCGACGTATCCGCTCGACGAAAACGGACAGGGCGATGCCCATTTCCAGTTCGCTTTCGCGGCGCATCGAGCCGTCGTCGAGGTGGATGAGGAGCTCGGGCTCGTGCGGGTCGTAGAGATCGCCACGGCACAGGACGTTGGCAAAGTCCTCAACCCGCAGGCTCTGGAGGGTCAGATCGAAGGCGGAGTCGCTCAGGGACTCGGACTCGCTCTGCTCGAAGAGATCCAGATGAAGGACGGCAAGATCCAGAACGCCTCCTTCACCGACTATCTCCTCCCAACGATCCTCGACATGCCGCCTGTGAAGATGGAAGTTTTGGAGCTGGCAGACCCTGACGCTCCATACGGCCTGAAAGGCGTCGGAGAACCACCGACCATTTCTTCTACGCCGGCGATAGTCGCCGCGCTCCGCGACGCGACGGGCCGCGCCCTCAACCGCGTCCCGGTAAAGCCGGAGCAGCTCGCGGGCATCGAAGAGGCGTCTGCTCGGCGCGCCCCGCAGCCCGGCAGCCGCGGTCCCGTGGTCGAGAGGAGCGAGGCGTAATGCCCGGATACTACAGGGCGGAACTCTCCGCCGAACTCAAGGTCGTCACGTCCTCCCAGGCCGAGAGTTCGCCGCGGGAACAAGCCCGAGCCGCCAAAGAAGCGGCGGCCAACACGGGCCTCGCCCACGAAGCCGGGCCGGAGACCATCGTGCTGGCGGGCACTCGCGCGGAGGTCCTGGCAGCGATGACGAAAGTGACAGAAGCCTCCCTCGACGCGGGAGCCAAAACCGTCGAGATAAGAGTCGAGGCCGAAGGCGACGCCAGTCGCTTCGCTCCGGTGAGTAGTGAATAGAAAATACTATTCACTACTCACTATTCACTGTTCGACGACGAAGGAGGAGAACAATGTTCCCCGAAGTGAATTTCGAGTTGCCAGCCTGGATCGAGGAAGTGGTCGGAGACCCCGAGCGAGTCTATCCGACCGAGGAGGACCGGATGCGCCTCGCCGTCGAGCTTTCGCGCCTGAACGTCGAGCACGGCACCGGAGGCCCGTTCGGCTCCGCCGTCTTCGACCTGGATACGAAACGCCTCGTCGCCCCCGGCGTGAACCTGGTGACGAGCGCGGGATGCTCCATCGCCCACGCGGAAATGGTGGCGATCATGGTCGCGCAGTGCGCCATTGGCAGCTTCGACCTCGGAGGCCCGAGCCAGCCCATCCGCGAACTCGTCGCAAGCACCGAACCGTGCGCGATGTGTTTCGGCGCGACACCGTGGTCGGGAGTGAGAAAGCTCGTCTGCGGCGCCCGCGACGAGGACGCTCGCTCCATCGGCTTCGACGAAGGCCCGAAGCTCCCCGACTGGAAAGCGGCGCTCGAAGAACGCGGCATAGAGGTCTCCCGCGACGTGCTTCGGGAGGACGCCGCTTCGGTGCTTCGCCATTACGCCGAGTCGGGGGGTGAGATCTACAACTCCCGTCAGGGCGTCGGGGGAAGGTGATCGTTATATGATGTCCGAAACGGGAGAAGTGCTCCTCTCCTCCGAGGAGATCCAGGCGAAAGTCCGCGAACTCGGAGAGCGAATCACCGCCGACTACCACGGGCGGGAACTCCTCCTCATCGGCATCCTGCGCGGAGCCTTCGTCGTCCTCGGAGACCTCGTCCGCAAGATAGACCTCTCCTGCGAAGTGGACTTCATGGACCTGAGTTCCTACGGCGCCGGCACGACTTCGAGCGGCGTGGTCCGCATCCTCAAAGACCTCGAAGAGGACATCACCGGCCGCCACGTCCTCATCGTCGAAGACATCATCGATACCGGCCTGACCCTCTCGTACCTCAGAAAAACCCTCCTCACCCGCAAACCCGCCTCTCTCGAAATATTCACCCTCCTCACCAAACCCTCCCGCCGTCAGGTCGAACTGGACGTGAAGTACACCGGCTTCGAAGTCCCCGACGTGTTCGTCGTCGGCTACGGCATCGACTACGCCGGCCGCTACCGCAACCTGCCGGAGATCCGCTATATACGACAGGAGAAGTAGAGGAGTCGGGAAAAGCAAAATACGACTCCTCTGCTCCTCCGAATCTTGCCGCGCAAATTTCTTCCAAAAACTCTTGACACACAGGTCCCAACCCCGTATGATCGACATAGTGAAAT
>JBOHBL010000608.1:0-1313 GCA_050698295.1 Rubrobacteraceae bacterium
GTCAAAGACGATCCCACAGCGCATGACCTTCGCCTCCACCAGCTCTTCGAGCGTCAGGCGAAACTCGCGCCGGACGCTCCGGCCATCGCGGACGACAATCACCGTCTGAGCTACCGCGAACTCGACCGGCTGACGGACCTGCTCGCTTCCCGGCTTCGAGGAGCCGGAACAAAGACCGACTCCGCCGTCGGAATCTACATGGAGCGTTCCGTGGAGTACGTGATCTCCATGCTCGCCGCGCTGAAGGCCGGGGGGGCGTACCTCCCCCTCGAACTCGCCTACCCGAAATCCATGCTAGAAGAAGTCATAGCCGACTCAAAGCCGGTCGTGATCCTCACGAAGGAAAGATACGAGGGGGATCTCCCACCGGAACGCGAAACCATTAGCCTCGATGCCGGGTGGAACGAGGGCATAGAGGTGTCGGAGAGCCGGGAGGCTCCGGAGGTCGAGGCCGACGACCTCGCGTTCATTGCCTATTCGTCCGGGACGACGGGCAAACCGAAGGGGATAGCGAACCCTCACAGGGCCGCCGTGAACTCGTATCTGTGGCGGTTCGAAATAAGCGACTACGGCCCGGGCGACCTTGTCGGATGCAACGTGTTTTTTATCTGGGAAGTTCTGCGACCGTTGCTCCGGGGTGGCGCTTCGCACGTCATCCCCGATGACGTCATCTACGACCCGAACGCCCTGGTCGAACTGCTCGCGAAGCAGAGGATCACCGAGACTTTGATGACCCCCTCGCTCCTCGAAACGGTCCTGAACAACGCCGGCGACGACCTCGGAGAAAGACTCCCCGACCTCGAAACTCTCTGGCTCAACGGCGAGGTCGTGACGAAGGGGCTCGCCGGACGAGCGATGGAGGCTCTTCCCCGCACCCGCCTGCTGAACGTCTACAGCATCAGCGAGGCTCACGAGGTCGCCGCCGGGGACCTCCGCGATCTTCGCGACAACCCCCACTCCACCCATTGCCCCGTCGGAAGGCCGATGGACCCGGAGCGAACGTACATCCTCGACGAGGAGATGAACCCCGTGCCGGAGGGCGAAGACGGCGAACTGTTCGTCGGAGGGGACTGCCTCGCCCGCGAGTACGTCAACCTCCCGGAGAAAACCGCCGAGCGGTTCGTCGAGGATCCCTTCTCGGACAAGCACGGAGCCCGAATGTACCGGACGGGGGATCGGGCGCGGCGGCTGCCCGACGGCGACCAGGAGGTCCTGGGTCGGTGCGACTTCATGGTGAAGGTCCGCGGCTACAGCATCGAACTGGGCGCGGTCGAAGCGGCCATTGAGGAGGGTCTCCCCGTCCACAGTTGCGT
>JBOHBL010000609.1:0-10690 GCA_050698295.1 Rubrobacteraceae bacterium
GACATTAGGCATACTGGCCGGGTCACAGTCCGTTACACCCGGAGCCTGCTCTTTGGGTCTGTTGACGAAGGCTGCGAACCAGTCTCCGAAGAGAGGCGATCCACACCGCAAACCAACGCTCTCTACGCACCTTCGCGAACGCTGCCGATTGCCCGAGGATGCCTGCGGTGTACGTATTTTCATGCCTCTATTCTGCCACTAGCGAAGCTGGGCTTACTTATGGGCGAAACTCTGCGCTGTCGGGCTTTCCTCTCCTCCCTGAACCAAGGGGATTCCAGCCCGTGTCTTCGGTGAAAAGAGGACCGGAGTGTGAAGTCCGGTTCTCGAAGAAATGTCCTGCGCGTTTCCACCGGCACGATAGAGTGAAGAGGTGCAGGTCCGCATCGTCCGGGTGGGTAGTTTTTGATGAACCGGCGGGTTTAGAGCCTGTCTTCGGTTTAGATCCTGTCTTCGATCAGGCCGTCTATCGCCTGCTTGAGCTCTTCGATGCGGCACGGCCAGCGCAGGGAGCTGTGGGGTCCCGCTTCGCGACCGGCCGTCACGAGCTCCATGACCGGTATTCCGCTTTCGAGAAGCCCGTCTCTGGCGGCCGCGCCGGGCGCGATGAGGAGGAGCTTCGCGCCCGCGAGCAACTCGTCGCTGACCTCGCCCGCCAGGAATCGGGCTTCGTATCCGGCGGCGCGCAGCAGCAGCTCCAGCGTCTCGCCGACGACCGGGTCTCCCCCAAAGATCGCCACCGTCAGCAGCTTCGATACGTACTCGCTCATCTGTGCGCTCCCGAACTCTCCTTAGCTTCGCCTCGAAACTTATCCCGCTGCGGGGTCCGGCGCATCGTCCGGGTGGACACTTTCGGGTGTCCGGGTGGATAGTTTTTGAGCGGGACCGGGCATCTCCAGAGCGGCCAAAACCTGATGCTTTATCGTTCTATCAACCCCAGATCTATGGCTTTCACGGCGGCCTGGGTGCGGTCGGAGACGTCGAGCTTCTGGATAATGCGCCTGACGTGGGCTTTGACGGTGCCTTCGCTGACGTAGAGATCGGACGAGATCTGGGGGTTCGTCCGTCCACGGGCGAGGCGTCGCAGGACTTCGAGCTCCCGGTCGGTGAGCGGCTCGGCCAGAGGCTCGGGAGGCGGTTTGGTTTCCGGCTTTTGTTCTGTGGCGAGTCGTTTGAGAAGCTGCATGGCGAGGTCCTGGTCGAGGGGATGCTCTCCTTCGAGGGCGCGCCTTATGGCGTCTACCAGCTCTTGCCTGGTGGCGTCCTTGATGACGTATCCCGCCGCACCCGCTTTTACGGCCTCCAGCAGGTAGCTCGGGTCTTCGTAGGTCGTGACCATCAGGACGCCGACCTTCGGATCCCACCCCTTTATGGCGCGGGTGGCTTCGAGGCCGTCCATCCGGGGCATCCGCACGTCCATGAGCACGAGGTCGGGTCGCAACTCGCGGCACATCTCCACCGCCTCCCGGCCGTCTCTCGCCTCCCCGACTACTTCGAGGTCCGGCTCCCCGGAGACCATCGCCCGCAACCCCTCGCGCATCAGGTCGTGGTCGTCGGCGATGAGGATGCGCGCCACCGAACCTTCAGCTTCCATCTTCCTCCGGCAGCGGGACCTCGGCCGTCACGGTCGTGCCGGTTTTCGGCCCGCTCTTTATCTCGAACCTCCCGCCGATCAGCGCCACCCTCTCGCGCATGCTGGAGAGCCCGACCCTCTCGCTGGGGCCGCCCGCGTCCCGCGCCTCCGAAGGGTCGAAGCCGGGTCCCCGATCCCTGACCTCCAGGCGGACGTCCCGGCCCCGGCGCTCCAGAGAGACTCGCGCCCCGGCGTCTCCGGCGTGTTTGCGGACGTTGTTGAGCGCCTCCTGGGCGACCCTGTAGAGCGCCGTCTCGATGGGGGCCGGGAGGCGACGGCCCTCCAGGTCCCCGCTGTACTCGATCCGCATCCCTTCCGTCCGGAGCGTCTCGACGTGTCTCTGGAGGGCTGCCGCCAGGCCGAAGTCGTCGAGGACGGTGGGGCGAAGGTCCGCGATGACGCGCCGCGCCTCTTTCCCCGTCCGCCGCACGAGATCCAGGACCCGGTTCAATTCGCCTTCCCGGACCGTCGAGCCGGGCGGATGGTCTTCGAGGAAGACCTGGAGGTGCTGGTGGGCGGCTAGGGCGGTCTGGGCGAGGCCGTCGTGCACGTCGTAGGCGACGCGGCGGCGCTCCTCTTCCTGGGCCGTGATGAGTCTGCCGACGAGGTCTTCGAGCCGCGCCTCCCTCTCGGCGAGATCCCCGTAGAGCCGGGCGTTCTCCAGGGCGCTACCGGCCTGGCCGCCGAGGCTCACGAAGATCCCGGCGTTGGCCTGTCCGGTCAGCCCCTCCGGTCCGAACGCCTCCAGCACCCCGATGGAGCGGTCCCTTCCCTTAAGCGGCAGACACGCCCCGACGGGCGGATCGCCGGCGGGTAGTCGAAACACCCGCGGTTCCCCGGTGGAGGCCGCGAGTCGCCGGGCTTCTCCGGCCTCGGGCGCGGCCCTCGCTTCCTTCAAGACCTCTTCCGGACCCGTGGTCCTCCAGAGGCGCAGCTTCCCGTCGTCGTCTCGCAGGTTGATGGCCGCCGCGCTCAGACCGAAGAGGCGGACCGTGATCTCCAGCAGCTTCTCTCCGCGTTCCTCCAGGTCCAGGGTCGAGGTGAGGACCTGCCCCGTTTCGTAGAGGGCGAGCAGCACGTCGAGGTTCTCCCGCAGCCTCTCTTCGGCGGCCTTTCGCTCGGTGACATCCCTCGCGTTCACGACGATGCCCTCGACGCACGGCTCGCCAGAGAGGTTGTTGAAGACGGCTTCGAGGCGCCGCCAGGAGCCGTTCTTGTGCCGGAACCGGAACTCGGCCCCCGCCATCACGCCCTCGCTCTCGCGCACCCTCTCAAACGTCCGCGAGGTCTCTTCCAGGTCGTCCGGGTGGACGTAGCCGAGGGCGCTCTCCTCGACCAGCTCTCCGATCCCGTACCCCAGCACCCGCTCGATGGCCGGGCTCGTGTAGCGCACCGAGCCTCCCTCGTCCAGGATCGCCGTGATGTCCGATGCGTGCTGCACGAGCGAGCGGAAGCGGCGCTCGCTGAGGCGCATCAACTCCTCGCTATCCTCCGCCTCCTCCATCGCGCTCCTGAGCTGGGCCGTTCTCTCCTCGACGCGGCGCTCCAGGTCCTCGTTGAGGTGTCTGACCTCCTCTTCGGCCTCTCTGCGCGCCGTTATGTCCACGAGGACGCATTGCCAGAGGAGCGGGTCTCCTTGCTCGTTCCGGATCAAGGCCGCGTCGTCCTTGACCCAGAGGTGGTGGCCGTCTCTGTGGCGCATCCGGTACTCCATCTCGAAAGCGTCCCCGGTCTCATCCGTCCTCACGTCTTCGGCGAGCACCCGCTCCAGGTCGTCGGGGTGGACGAGCGAGCTCCAGAAGAGCGGTTCCTGGATGAACCTCTCGGGCGGATAGCCGAGCACCTTTTCGACGGCGGGGCTGATATAGCTGACAGAGCCGCTCGTCATCGTTCCAGGGGCTCCTTCCGGAGCGGGCGCGAGGGTGTAATTGACCGCCGGGACCTGCTCGACGAGGAGCCGGTAGCGTTCCTCGCTCTCGCGCAGCTTCCTCTCGAACTCCACGCGCTCGGTGACGTCCCGGACGTTGAAGACCAGCCCGCCGATGTTCGGGTCGTCGAGGAGGTTGTTGCAGGTTCCCTGGACGTGCAGGTGCGAACCGTCCTTGCGAACGAGCCGCACCGGCGGCCCCAGATAGCTTTCTCCGCGCAGCGAGAGCGCCTTCTCCCACGCTCCCGCCATCGTTTCGAGGTCGTCCGGGTGGACGAAGGTGTGGATCGGCTCGCCGAGAAGCTCCTCGACCGCGCAGCCGAGAGCTTCGGCGTGAGAGGGGTTGATGTATAGCAGCACGCCTTCCTCGTCGGTGACGGAGACGAAATCCGGGGCATTGTGGGTGAGCTGTTTGAACCACGTCTCGGTCTTCCGCTTCGCCTCCTCGGCCCGCGCCTGCTCCGTGACGTCGCGGGAGTTGCACACGATGCCGCGCACGTCCGGGTCGTCGAGACGGTTGTTGTAGATCGTCTCGAGGACTTTGTACGAGCCGTCCTTGTGCCGGAAGCGGAACCGCCGGGGCTCCGTAGGTCCGGGTGTCTCGTTTATCTCCATCACTCCCCGCGCCGCCACTTCCAGCTCGTCGGGGTGAAGCACGTCGGCGACCGAGGTGCCGATCAACTCCTCCGGGTCGTAGCCGAGGATCGTCTTCGACGCCGGGCTGATGTAGCGGATGGTGTTGTCGGGCTCCGCCAGCGTGATGAGGTCGGTCGTGTTCTCCACCAGCGCCCGGAACCTGTTCTCGGCCTCGACCCGCTCCGTCACGTCGCGGCTGTGGATGGCGATGGCCCGTATCTCAGGGTCGTTTATCAGGTTGGTGAAGACGCTTTCGAGGTAGACGTAGGAACCATCTTTATGACGGTAGCGGATGGGAGGAATGTCGGTGACCGCGGGGTCCGAGGAGATTCTGGCGGCATACTCGAACGCCGTTTGCAAGTCGTCCGGGTGGATGACGCTCGGGACGTAGAGCCCGATCATCTCCTCTGGCTCGTAACCCAGGATGCGCTTGTAAGACGGGCTGGCGTACAGGATGGTGTTCGCGTCGGAGCAGAGCGTGATCATGTCCTGCGCTCCCTCGACGAGCGCGCGCATCTGCGCCCTGGCGTGCCGCAGGTCGTCCCGAACCGTCACCTCCTCGCTCACGTCGCGGAAGTGCCACACCAGACCGTTCACGGACGGATCGGCAATCAAATTGCTCACGACGACCTCGAAGTGCCGCCACGACCCGTCCCGGTGCCGGAACCTCGCCTTGACCTTCGCCGTTGCCAGCGGAGTCTCCACGACCTTCTCCAGATCCGGCCCGGCCCACGACAGGTCATCCGGGTGGATGTGGTCCTGAAGCTTGGACCCGGCTATCTCCTCCGGCTTGCGGCCCAGATGCTTTTCGACCTCCGGGCTCGCGTGGACGATGACGCTCTCCGCGTCCTGGACGACATGGAAATCCACGGCCCTCCGGACCTGCGCCCCGAAGTGCCGCTCGGCCCAGCGCGAGACCCTCTCCGCCCGCTCCTTCTCCGTCAGGTCTCTGAGCTTCACCGCGAACGCGCCGTCTCGCAGCTCCGAGACCGAGACTTCCGCCAGAAACACCGTGCCGTCGCCCCGCCGCAACCGCAGCTCGCCCTCGAAACCTTCGCGGTTCTTCAGTCTCGCCCACGCCGACCGGGAGGCGGGGCTTTCGTGGTCGAGAATTCCCCTGAGCCCGATCTCTCTCAACTCCTTGCGCGTCCGCCGCAGCAAGGCGCAGGCTTCGGGGCTTGCGTCGATCACCTCTCCGCCATCGCCGACGAGGAGCTCGCCTCCCGAACTTGAAACCGAAAGACCACTCACGCTGTCGCCGCTCGATGAAAATCCACTTGCATCACCGCCCGATCGGAGAAGACCTCTACCCGGCATTATGCTGCATTCCAGCTCGAGGCGCACCCCGCAACCCTCCGCCGTGCCGAGCACTTGATCTCCGGCTCCGGAGGGCGTAGCATTCGGCTTTGTAGATACGTTGGTTTCCAGATAGATGGCTGGATGCGTGCGGAGGGGGGTCTCCATGGGGCCTTTGTGGAGGTTGTTGACCCGTAATTTGAGGTTACCTGAGTCGAGCACTCATGCCGGAGGCTATTCGGTGGTCGTCTTGGTGTTCGGGGCGCTCCTCTCGGTGGGGGTGCTCTTCGCGCTCGGCACGGCGGAGGTTCGGGCACAAGAGGACTCGGTGTACGACGACCCTGAGAACCCCGTCCTCGCCTCCTTGCTCGCCCAGGAGGAGTACGCGGAGGACTTCCAGGAGGAGTTCGATCTCAGCGACGAGGAGATGGAGCAGGTCCTCGAAGTCGTCCGCGAGGAGAACGAGACCGTCTCCAGGGCGATGTACGAGAGCAACCCGACGATCACCGGCACGGCCAACGAAGCCGCCGTCTCCGGGTTCAACGAGACGGTCATGGAGGAGAACGCCGAGACCAAGAGCGAGATAGAGGAGATACTGCCCGAGGACGAGCAGGACGAGCTCGAGACCTGGACCAACGAGCGCTCGACGGAGGCCAGGAGGGATTGCAGCGGCACCAGAGACCCCAAAAAACAACCCCGCAAAGGCAGCACCGAGAGGGTCTTCGCCACGCAATATCACGGCTACACCAACTTCGAGGTCGCGCTGCCGCACCGCAAGCTCAAATTCGACGGCGGCTATCGGGTCCGCATCTCCTACAAGGGACGCAGCGTCTCGGCTCCCGTCAAGGAGGTTGGCCCCTGGAACACCTACGACAACTACTGGCAGTCGAAGAAATATCGCACGGACTGGAAGAAGCTCGGTCGCGGAATGCCCGAGGCCGAGGCCGCCTGGTGCGACGGCTTCAACCGCGGCAGGGACGAGCAGGGACGCATCGTCCGCAACCCCGCCGGCATAGACCTCACCCCAGCCGTCGCCCGCAAGCTGGGCCTCGGGAAGCTCGAGAACGCCTGGGTAGTCGTGAACTACACCTGGGTGAAGAGGTAAAGTAAGTGAATAGTATTTTCTCGACTCACTACTCACTATTCACCGCTTTTCCCCTTGACGCGGAGCGTCCTCGTGTTTTAGCATCCAACCCTAGCGCGGACTCGCATCGAGAGCGGCGGAGGGAACTGGCCCTTTGAAACCGCGGCAACCGGCGGCAGCATCAGCCGCAAGGTGCCAAGTCCAGCAGGGCGTGAGCAGCGTCCTGAAAGATGTGGAGAGCCTGAGACGGCTTCTTCTTCAAGGAGCGGGTCGCGCGGAGGGCGTTTGGAACTCGAACGCCGGGGCGTGAAACGCTACCGAACGGAAGGAGGCTGCATTACTACCGGGTATGACACTAGACCAGGGGACCGGGGCTGAACGTAAGCTCCCGGTCCATCCGGGGTCAAATCCACGCCACTCCCAACTCATAGGCTCTTTCGAGCCGGAGCTTGGTGGTCGTCTCGAAGAGGTCGAACTCGTCTACGAAACGTGGGGCGAACTCGACGCTTCGGGCACGAACGCCGTCCTCATCGTCCACGCTCTCACCGGCGATTCTCACGCCGCCGGAGCGCCGGATGAACGGTACAGGCGAGGCGGTTGGTGGGAACCCGTGATCGGGCCGGGTCGCCCCATGGACACAGATGAATATTTCGTCGTCTGCTCGAACGTCCTCGGGGGATGCTCGGGAAGCACCGGGCCGTGTTCGGCGGACCCGGAGACGGGCCGTCCTTACGCGATGCGCTTCCCCGACGTCACGATCCGGGACATGGTGAGGGCTCAGAAGAGGTTGTTGGACGAACTCGGAGTGCGAAAACTGTCGCTCGTCGCCGGCGGTTCCATTGGCGGGCAGCAGGCGCTTGAATGGCCCGTGGAGTTCCCGGACTTCGTCGAGAGGTCGGTGGTCGTGGCGGCGACGGACGCCCTCGGGCCGCAGGGGCTTGGGATGAGCGAGATCGGTCGCCGCGCCATCACCTCCGACCCTGACTGGCGAAACGGCGACTACTACGGGACCGGGAAGACCCCCGACAACGGCCTCGCCATCGCCCGCATGGCCGGGATGATGACCTACCAGTCAGCCGAGTGCCAGTGGTCCCGCTTCGGGAGAAACCCCGCGACTCGCGGGGGCCACATCGAAAATCCCGGCGGCACCTTCGACGTGGAATGCTACCTCCAGTACCAGGGCGGCGACCTCGTCGGGCGCTTCGACGCGAACTCGTATTTGTATTTGCTCCGGGCGATGGACCTCTACGACACGGCCGATAAACGTGGTTCCGTCGAGGAGGCGTTCGGTCGGGTGGAGGCCGAGATGCTCTTTGTGGGGATCTCCAGCGACTGGCTGTTCCCGGCGGCGGAGGTCGAGGCCACGGCGGAGGCTGCGGCTTCAGCCGGAGTGAGAGCCCGCTACGTCGAGATCGAATCTCCAAACGGCCACGATGCGTTTTTGAAGGACTGGGACGAACTGAAGGCGGCGATATCGCCGTTCATCGAGAGGAGGTGATGGGGTGTCTTGTAGGAGAGCCGCTCCGGCCGGACGAACTAGCGCGTTTGTGTAAAGGGCGTGTTGGGATCTACCGGAAGAAGGAGCGTGAAGCGAAGTGAGTAACGAAACCCTCGTGATCAAATTCGGAGGAACCTCCGTCGGCGACGGAGCGGCGTTTAGGCGCGCCGCGAAGATCGCCGCCGACGAGGCGAAGGACAGGCCCGCGGCGGTCGTCGTCTCTGCGATGAGCGGCGTCACCGATACCCTCCTCGGCCATGCCGAAACGACGGAGCGAATGACAGGGCGGATCACCACCGGAACCACGCGCGAGGACTCCACGCGCGAGGACTCGCTCACCGAGCTTCACAACACTCTCGCAACACGCCACCTCCAGGCCGCGAAAGAGGCCGTCTCAAAAGAAATCTTCCCGAGAGTCGAGGAACGCATCCTTCACCTCCTCGAACGGTTGCTGGAGGAGATCGAGGACGGAAGCAAAGACGCCGAAGAGCGCGCCGCCGAGGTGGCGACGCGCGGTGAGCGTCTCTCCGCCGAAATCCTCGCCGGAGCGATAACGAGCCTCGGCGTCGAGGCGGCGGTCGCCGAAGACCCCATCGTCATGGACTCGGAGTTCGGCGAGGCGGAGATTTGTTCCGACCGCACCCGCGAGCGATGTAGCAGCAACGTCGCTCCGCTGCTCGAAGCGGGCGTGATCTCGGTGGTTCCGGGATATGTCGGGCGTTCGCCCGAGGGTCGGGTCACGACGCTCGGGAGGGGAGGGTCGGACCTCTCGGCGACGGCTTTGGGTCGGGCTGTCGGGGCTTCTGAGGTTTGGATCATGACGGACGTGGACGGCGTTTTGAGCGCGGACCCGCGCCTGGTTCCGGACGCTTCGCTCATGTCGAAGCTCTCGTACCGGGAGGCGAGGATCTTCGCCGAACTCGGCGCGAAGGTGCTTCATCACAAGACGATGGAACCGGTATCCGGGGCCGGCATCCCGGTTCGTGTCGCAAACACGTTCGATCCGGGCCGCCCCGGCACTCGCGTCTCGGACATCGAGGACGGAAGAGGGGTGCGCTGCGTCGCGCTGCGCCACGGTCTCCGGTTCGAGGTCCCGTGCGCTAACGGTCGTAAGAAAGAGGCGGCGATGGTGGTGTGCGTCGGCTCTCCCGGCGCGGACGACCTCTCGCTCGGGCGGCGGAGCCTCACCGAGGCCGGGATACCGCTCCTTCATTCCGGAGCCGCGCCGGCCGGACTCGTTTTCTCCGTTTCGGCGGAATACGGGGAAGAAGCCCTTCGTACTCTTCACGGCTCGCTCGTCGTCGGGACGGAAGAGACCCTCGACGGAGAGGCGGTGGCATGAAACGTCTCGAACTGGTTCAGATCGGGATAGGACACGTCGGACGCGCCGTCGCCCAGATCGTGCTAGAAGAACGCAAACGCTGGCTGGAGGAGCATGGTATAGACATCCACTATAGAGCCGTGGCAGATACGACGGGTTCGCTCGTCGGGGAAGAGTTGCTCCCGCAGGCCATCCGTTTGAAAGAGGACGGAGGCAAGCTCGCCGAACTCGGCGTGGAGAAGACCGAAGACATCCTCCTCTCCGAGCCCGAAGACGACGCTCTGCGGGTCGTGGTGGACCTGGCGGTCCACGGCGGCACCTACGACCTCGACGTTCTGGGGGCGCGAAACGGCTCGTGTCTGGTCCTTTCGAACAAGGGTCCGCTTTCGGGGAGTTCTCAGGAGTATCATCGGCTCGTCGAGATGCTGCCCGACCGTCTCTGGCACGAAGCCACGGTGGGGGCGGGGATGCCGATCATCTCCACTATCGACTACCTCATCGCTTCGGGCGACGATATATTCGAGATTCAGGCGAGCCCCAGCGGCACTCTGGGCTACATCATGAGCGAAGTCGAAGGCGGTTCGTCGTTCTCCGAAGCCGTCAAGAAGGCCGTCGAACTGCACTACGCCGAACCGGACCCGAGAGACGATTTGTCGGGACTGGACGTTGCTCGCAAAGCGATCATTTTGGCTCGCAAGATGGGGCGTGAGATCGAACCGGAGGAGATACCCTACGAATCCCTCGTCCCGGAGGGTCTCGAAGACGTTTCTCTCGACGAGTTCATGGAGCGTCTGCCGGAGGCCGACGAGGATCTCCGAAAACGCCTGCTCGCCGTCGAAGACCACCACATGCTCCGCTACCTCGCGAAGATCCCCAAAGAAGGCCCCGTCGAAGTCGGCCTTAAGGACACGCCGGTGGAGAGCCCGTTCGGCCCGATAAACGGACCCGAAAACGTCTTCGACTTCTGCACGAGACGCTATTCGGATGTGACCCTCACCGTCGCCGGTCCCGGCGCCGGGCCGGATCGCACCGCGAGCGGGGTGGTCTTCGATTTGCTCGACATAGCGCATAGAATTTAGGGAGGAATAGAGGAGTGGAGGAGTCGTGTTTTGTTTTTTCGAGTCCTCCGCCTCCTCCACTCCTCCAAAATCCGACGAAGGAGGATTCATGAACGGATACACCATTGCCATAGTCGGGGCGGGACTCGTTGGGGAACGCCTCGTTTCGGAGTTGAGACGAAGAGCGTTTCCCATGAGAGAGCTTCGCGTCCTCGCTCGCTCGGCCCGGACGGTTGAGCT
>JBOHBL010000610.1:0-2954 GCA_050698295.1 Rubrobacteraceae bacterium
AAGGAGAACCAGCGGCTCTCCCTCGCCGTGAACCTCGTAGTACATCTCCAGCCCGTTGACCGGTGCGTATCCGGTCTTTGTGTCCGTCATTTCGTTTTCCTCCTTTATTTGACGACGCGAAACGTTATGTGGGTCACGCCGGGGGCTTCGATGACCTCGGTTCTCTCAAGTTCGATGTGATCCGCGCCGAGGTTGTCGAAGAACCGGACGCCGCCCCCGAGAAGCACCGGCACGAGGTCCACGTGTACCTCGTCGAGGATCCCAGCCCGGAGGCATTGCTGCGCGAGGCTCGCCGCCCCCACCGCGACGTTTTTGTCTCCGGCGACTTCTTTCGCCTTCGCGACCGCGCTCTCCACACCGTCCGTGACGAAAGTGAAGGGCGCATCCTCGTGTTCCCAGTCGTCCGGCGCATTGTGGGTGAGGACGAAGACGGGGACATCGAAGGGGTGCCGACCGCCCCATCCGTTCGTGATGTCGAAAGTCCTCCGTCCGTGGACGAGCGCGCCAATGCCCCCGAACGTCTCGCGCAACATCTTGGCGCTTTGCTCCGAGACCATGAACGACATTCCGCCGCTCGGCACGACGTACTCGGTGTCGCCGCTCGAATACCAGTCGAAGAGGCGCATCCCACCCTCGCCGAGCGGGTTCTCCGGCCCGTCGTTACGAGCGGCGATGAAGCCGTCGAGGGACATCGTGAGTCCGGTCGTTACTTTACCCATGTTCTTTTTCCTTTCTTTATAGGTTTCAGGCATCAGGTTTCAGGTTTTTATTCACGGGCGGGGATTTGCTGGATGCACCACCGGTTTCCGTCCGGGTCGCTGAAGAAGACGCACCCGACGTAGTCGAGGTTTTCGTCCTCGCGAGCCTCCCGGTACGCGCCCTCGTCGAAGACCTGGAAATCTCCGACTTCCACGCCCCGTTCGACGAGATCGGCGCGGGCGGCTCGCACGTCGGTGACGACGAGGAAAACGCCGTCGAGGGAGCCGGTGTCCATGCCCATCCCCGGTTTCGAGAGGTGGATGGAGCATGCCGATCCGGGCGGAGTCAACTGGACGAGGCGGACGTCGTCCTCGCCGACCGCCATGTCTATGTCCACGTTGAAGCCGAGCTTTTCGGCGTAGAAATCCCGTGCTCGATCCACGTCCGAGACGGGGATGGTGACCACTTCTATTTTCCAGTCCACAGTTTACCTTCCTTTCTTCATGTCCATGTATTGCTTCCGCTCCTCCTTGTCGAGGTGTTCGATAGCGTAGCGAAGCATCGTGCGCGGCATAGTCGCGGCGTGTTCGTCGAGGAAGCCTCTCAGCCTCCGAACGTCTTTCCTTCCCGCGGCGCGCAGCCATCCTCCAGCGGCTTTGTGAATGAGGTCTTCATCGTCTGCGAGTAGCATTTCGGCGATTTCGAAGGTGTCGTCGAGATCGCCTTGCCTGATGAAATAGTACGTGCTCACGATGGCGGTGCGGCGTTCCCACAAATTGTCGGAACGAGCGAGTTTGTACAAGACGTCTCGCGGTTTGTCGAACAAATAGCCGCCGACGACGAAGGGGCAGCTCACGTCCACGAGATCCCAGTTGTTGATCCTGTCGGTGCGCCTCATATAAAGGTCGAAGAGTTCTTTCCTGCGGCTTTCGGGCGTTTTCTTCCTTCGGGCTTGTTTGTCCATGATGCTCAGTCCGCCGGCCCGGACTTCGTGGATGGGGCTTTCGAGGAGCTTCTCTATTTCATCCGGCTCCATCTCGATAAATTCTTTGGCAAGCTCGAAAACTTGTCCCATCCGCACCCCGATGAACTCGTCGCCCTCGCCGTACTCGCCTTCGCCAAGCTTGAAGTATCGTCGGTACTGCTCTCGTTGTTCTTGTGAACGGTGGTCGTTCAGCCGCTCGATGAACTGCTCCGCGCCGACCTCTGATGACATGGAATTTTCCTCCGTGATGTGTCTTTCTTTGTGGTCAGGCTAGCTCGGGAACGTCCCGCCGGTGACGTTGACAAACGTACCGGTGATGCCGGCGGCCCGGTCGGAGGCCAAAAACGCCGCCGTGGCCGCGACTTCGGCCAGCCGGGGTGAGCGGCGCGTCATCCGCATCTGGTCCAGGTTTTGAAGCAGGCCCTGGAAGGCTTCCTCATCCAGGTCGAGGTTGTGGTTGGCCGTCCAGAGCTTTTCCGGCGAGAGCGTATCGGGGATACCGGCGGCCCATATGCCTACGACGCGCACGCCCTGTGGTCCGATCTCAGCCGCCAAGTTACGAACAAAGGTGTCGGTTGCCGCGTCGGCGGGACCAGTGCCGCCCAGCATGGGGCTTCCGTTGGCGGAGCCGCTGTCCAGCGCGAGGATGACGCCGGCTCCCTGCTCGATCATGCGGCGCGCCGCCGCCCGTGCGGTGATGAAGTTCGCCGTGATTCCGGTTGTCACGGGACGGACGAAGTCCTCTGTCGTCATGTCCACAAGCGGAATGCCCTGCACGTCACCGCGCGTGATGAGGTTGAACGAGATGTCGATGCCGCTCGCCCGCTCGACGACTTCACGAGCGTGCTCGTCCACGGCCTGCTCGTCGAGCGCGTCGAGGACGGCGGCCGCCGCCGATCCACCCTCGGACTCGATGTCCCGAGCGACCGCATCGAGTTTCTCGCGGGTTCGACCGGCGAGGAAGACGCGCGCCCCTTCACGCGCGAACGCTCGGGCGACCGCGCCGCCGATTCCTCCGCCTCCTCCATAGATGATGGCGTTCTTGTTTTCGAGCAACATTCTCATCCTCTCCTTCCCGTCGTGTGGTTTTTCATCTCAAGAATTTTGTGCGTCCGCCGGACGGTACGTGAGCGTGACGACACCCGTGCCGAACGGCTTCGATTCCACGAGTTCGAGCGTCCGGCGGTCGGCCTCGTCCTCGAAGAGCCGTCTTCCGCTTCCACGGATCACCGGGCAGACCACGCACCGGAGCTTGTCGAGAAGCCCCTCG
>JBOHBL010000611.1:0-1369 GCA_050698295.1 Rubrobacteraceae bacterium
ACCCGACACCGGTCGGGTCGGCGTCGTGCTTCCCCACGGCGTGCTTTTCCGTGGCGGAGCCGAGGCGGCGATCCGGCAGAAGGTCATCGAGGAAGACCTGATCGAGGCAGTCATCGGCCTGCCCGCCAACCTCTTCTACTCGACCTCGATCCCCACCTGCATCCTCGTCCTCCGCGCCCCGGGCACGAAGGCGGCCGACCGCTCGAACGGTGTGCTCTTCATCGACGCCTCGACCCGCTTCGTGAAGGGCAAGAACCGCAACAGCCTCTCCCGTGCGGACCTCGATGAGATCCTCGCCGCCTACCGCGTCGGCGACGACCCCGACGGCCCTGGTGAGGGCGGCGTCCATCTCCGGTTCGTCCCGTTCGATGAGATCAAGACCAACGGCTTCGACCTCAACATCGGCCGCTACGTCAAGGTTGCCGCCGCGGAGCAAGAGGACCTCGGTACGTTGATTGAGGCCTACAACGTTGCACGCGCCGAGCGACAGAAGGCCGAGGAGCGGATGCTTGCGGTTCTCGCTGATGCGGGCATCGAGGGCTTTGATGAGTGAGGGGTACCCGCTTCGCCCGCTCGGCGACGTGATGCGCCTCGAAGTCGAACGCATGCCCATGGATGCCGGAACCAAGTACCGCCTCGCTGGAGTGCTTAACGCCGGACAAGGACTGATCAGCAAGGGCGAGTTCGACGGCGCGGACACCGACTACGCAGGAATGAATGTGCTGCGCACCGACCAGGTCGTCATGCGCAAGCTGACCGCCTGGGAGGGACCGATCACGGTCGTGCCCGAGGAGTTCGACGGCTACGTCGTGAGCAACGAGTTTCCCACATTCACACTGGGCCCCTGCGTCGTGCCGGCCTGGATGCGCCTCGTCTGCGGTACACCTCGCCTCTGGGCCGAGATGAAGAGCCGGGTCAGCGGCACGGTTCAGCGCCGGAAGCGACTCAACCCCGGCCAGCTTCTGCAGATCGAGTTCCCGATCCCGCCACTTGCGGTGCAGGAGCGGATCATCGAGGTGATCGGAGCGATCGACGACCAAGTCTCCGCTCTGGTGTGCGAGGCAACGACCCTTGACGGCATCTGGTGGGGCACGGCGCGAGAGATGACCGGTCGCCTTGAGTCGATGCCGTCCGTCCGCCTTGACTCGATCGCGTCGATCTCGGGAGGGCTCACCAAGAACAAGAAGGACTTGGAGCAGCCGGACCTGGTCGAGGTGCCCTATCTGCGAGTAGCGAACGTTCACCGGCGGAGCTTCGACTTCACGAACATCGCAACCATCAAGACCACCCGCGCCAAGGCAGAGGCGCTGCGTCTGATCGCCGGCGACATCCTGATGAACGAGGGCGGAGACAAAGACAAGCTCGGCCG
>JBOHBL010000612.1:0-3407 GCA_050698295.1 Rubrobacteraceae bacterium
TTCGTGGAGCGGTTCGGGGAACTGTACGAACATTCCCCCTGGGTCGCCGAGGGAGCGTCGGAGGAGCGTCCATTCGGGAGTACGAAGGAAATGCGTCGCGCCTTCGAACGAACTGTGAGTGGAGCGTCAAAAGAGAAAAAGCTCGAACTCATCCGGGCGCATCCCGACCTCGCCGGGAAGGCGGCGGTGGCGGGCGAGTTGACGGAAGAGTCCGCCAGGGAGCAGTCGTCGGCGGGCCTGTATCGCTTGTCGCCGGAGGAGTTCGAGCGGTTCACCAGGATGAACCGGGAGTATCGCAAGAAGTTCGAGATACCCATGATCGTGTGCGTGAGGGAACACACGAAGGAGTCGATACTCGCGAACGCCGAGGGGCGTCTGTCGAATTCCTGGGAGGAAGAAGTAGAGACCGCATTGGGTGAAATACGCAAGATCGCGGGCTTGCGTCTCGGAGACATGATCGAAGGAGGACAAAAATAATGGGCATCGTGATGGGCCAGAACAATTACGGAAAGGCCGACATCCGGCTGGTGAAAGTCTTCCGGGACAGGACGCCGCACGAAATAAAGGACGTGCACGTCGCCGTCGCCCAGGAAGGCGATTTCGAGGCCGTTCACGTCGAAGGCGACAACACGGACGCGATGGCGACCGACACGATGCGAAACACGGTGTATGCGCTCGCCAAAGACCGGCTCACGGACTCCATCGAGGACTTCGGCATAAAGCTCGTCAGGCACTTCATCGGGGCCGCGCCGAGGGCGACGAGCATCCGAATAAACATGACCGAGCATCCGTGGAGCCGCATCGAGGTGAACGGAGAGCCGCACGACCATTCCTTCGCGCGGGGCGCGGGCGTGAGGACGGCGGAAGTCGTCGGGGACGGAAACGAGTTCGCCATCGAAGCCGGCATTGACGACCTCATCGTTCTCAAAACGACGGAGAGCGGATGGGCGGATTTTCACCGGGATCAATTCACATCGCTCCCGGAGACCGACGACCGGATCATGGCGACCGTCGTGACGGCGAAGTGGCAATACGGCAACCAAACCGACCTCGACTTCGACAAAGTGTGGGAGAGCGTCCGCCGGCAAATCCTCGAAACCTTCACCGACCATTTCAGCCCGTCGGTGCAGAATACGCTTTATCTCATGGGTAAGGCGGTTCTCGAAAAGCATTCCGAGGTCGAGAGGATCCACTTCTCGTTGCCGAACCGGCACCACATCCTCTACAACCTCGAACGCTTCGGGCTGGAGAACAACAACGAAATATTCCACGCCGACGCCGAACCGTACGGCCTCATCGAGGGCTGGGTGGAACGCTCGTGAGCGACGGGTTTTTGACCACCCACGTCCTCGACACGGCAAGCGGGGTTCCCGCCGCCGGGATGAAAGTCGAGCTTTTCCGCGTCGAGGGCGAGGAGCGCGGCCTCGTAAAAAGCGTCGAGACGAACTCCGACGGACGCACCGACGAGCCGCTCGTTCCGAGAGGCGAGTTCGAGCGCGGGACGTACGAGCTTCATTTTCACGTCGGGGACTATTTCGAGGAGAGGGAAGACCCGCCCATCCTCGCGGGAGACTATTTCGAGGAAGAGGAGCTTGTGCCGTTTCTCGGTCTCGTGCCGATCCGGTTCGGCGTTTCCGACCCGGAGTCGCATTATCATGTTCCTTTGCTGACTTCGCCGTGGTCGTATTCGACGTACCGGGGAAGCTGAGGGCGGGCTTCACACATCGGAGGGAACTCCGGGAGAGGGAAGAAAGATGGCGGATCAAACGATAGAGAGGAAGGAAACGACGGGAGCGGCCAGCGACCGGCTCCTCGAAGAGTCCATATTGCCGACGTGGCTGAACCAGCGGGCGGTCTCTTTTTGGGGGTTCAACTATATCTGGATCGGGCTGGCGGTCGTGATCGTGACGTTCCAGTACGGGGCGAACGGCGTCGGAGCAGGATACACGTTGCCGACCGTCCTCGCCGTGGTGTGGTTCGCGACGGCGACGCTGGCGATCCTCATGACGATGACGGCGGACATCGGGACGGAACACGGGCTCTCGTTCGCGGTGTTCTTGCGGGCGCCGTTCGGGACGCTCGGGACGCATTTGCCCGCTATATCGCGGGGAATCGTGGCTGCTTGCTGGTTTGGGATCCAGACGTACCTCGGCGCTCTCGCGATAAACGGGATCGTGGAGTTTTTGACGGGGTTCGCGTTCTGGCCGTTGTGGTACGCGCTGTTCATGGTCGTGCAGGTCGTCAACGTCGCGCTCGGCATCCGGGCCGTCGAGAAACTGGCGGCGTTCGCGGCGCCGGCGATCCTCGCGGTCTCCATATGGATGTATTTCAACCTCGCGGGCGTCGCCGAAACCGAGGGCGTGAACATATGGACGTTCGCGGGGGACACCGAGTCCATCACGCTCGTCGCGCTCTTCGCGGCGAACATGGCGGTGTGGTCGGCCCTTTCGGTGGACATCCCGAACATCACCCGCTTCGTCGCGGCGCAGCCGACGAAGAGCTTCTTCCGCCGAAACCGGAACGTCCTCGTCGCGCAGTTTTTCACGCTCCCGACGACGCAGGCGCTCATCGCGTTCATCGGGGCAGTCTCGTTCATCGCGACGGGAAACTGGAACCCGGTCGAGGTCATTCAGGGACAGGCGACGGCGTTCGTTCTCGTCGTGCTTCTCTTCATGGTCATCCTCGCGCAATGGTCCACGAACATGGCGGCGAACGCCATACCCGCCGCGCTCACGTTCGTGAACGCGGCGGCGCCGAGGCTCCGCTATCCGTGGGCCGTCGTGCTTGCCGGAGTCGTCGGGACGGCTGTCGCGCCATGGGCTTTGCTGGATAACCTCTTTCTGTTCTTGAGTTATTACGGCGGGTTCATCGGGGCGATCGGCGGCATCATGGTCTGCGATTATTACGTGCTTAGAAGAAGGCGTCTCAACGTCCCGGATCTTTACCGCACCGACGGTCAGTTCCGGTACTGGAAGGGCATAAACCCGGCGGGAATCATCGCGTGGTTCGCGGCGGCTCTCCTTTCGCTCATCTGGCTCGACATCGCTTTCCTCATCGGGTTCCCGATCGCCTTCGTCCTCTACTACGTCCTGATGAGGTTCTGGATCCTCTCCAGGTACAGGCAGGCGGAGATAGAGTCGGGTTACGACGATCGTTACCTGGCGACCAGCCTTGATCTCAACTGGGTCTACCACCGGGGAGAGGGCTTCACCCGCGAGAAGACCGAGGAGATCCCCGAGACCGCCGTGGCGCGGGAGGACCTCTAGTGAAGGACACGGCCACCACCGTAATGGAGCGGTGCGACCTCCTCGCCAACATCAGCGAGGAGCCCGGGGTCCTCGTCCGGCCTTACGGCTCGCAGGCCATGAACGAGGCGAACAAGATCGTCGCCAGCTGGATGCGCGGGG
>JBOHBL010000613.1:0-2240 GCA_050698295.1 Rubrobacteraceae bacterium
GTCTGCGGCTACGGCGGCATCCAGGAGACGCAGGTCGTCAAGACGTCGGGGAATCCCTACCTGCTGAAGGTCCCGGAAGGGATGCCGTGGAAGAACGCGCTGTGCCTCGACCCCGCGCAATTCGCCCTCGCCGGCCTCCGGGACGGAGGGGCGCGTGTCGGGGATTTCGTCGCCGTCTTCGGCCTCGGGGCGATAGGCGCCATCGCGGCGCAGATGGCGAAGGCCGCCGGCGCGGCCTATGTGGCGGTGGTCGATCCGATCCGGAAGCGCCGCGACGCCGCGCTCGCCGCCGGGGCCGACGCCGCCTTCGATCCCCTCAGCCACGACGTCGGCCTGGAGCTGAAGACCGCGACGGATCGGCTGGGGGTGGATGTCGTGGTCGAGACCAGCGGCAACGAGCAGGCGCTCCAACAGGCGCTCAGAGGCGTGGCCTACGGCGGCACGGTCGCCTTCGTGGGGTGGGCCCGCAGGTTCGGCGGCGGCCTCGATCTTGGCAAGGAGGCCCACTTCAACGGCGCGAGCATAGTCTTCTCGCGCGCCAGCAGCGAGCCGAACAGCGACCACCCCCGCTGGAATCGACGCCGCATCGCGCGGACCTGCTGGGCCATGCTCTCGGACGGCTCCATAGACTGCGAGGTCATCGTGGACCCCGTGATCTCCTTCCGCGACTCGCCCAAGGGCTACGAGAAGTTCGTGGACCGCTCCCCGGAGCAGAGCGTGAAGCTGGGCGTGTCTTTCGTCTAAACAGCGCCGCGAAGAGGATCCGGTTGACCACTTCCCGAAAGTCGTATTCGTATTTCCCCTACTCCCGTACTCCCGCCGAGTATGGAACCCTTCACCCGGATTCGACGACATCCCGATACCCTGGGACTTGAGGAGCCATGCGGATGGCGCTGGAGCCCGGCGGAGGCGAGTTGCGCGTCCAGCATCTGCCGGCGGAGGCAGCCCTCCGGGCAAGCGCGGCTGCGACGGGATGAGCTTCGGCAAACTCCCTGCTCCAGTCCACTCCGGCCAGAGACGCGAACAGACGACCGTCCTCCCTCTTCCGCAACACCCTCGATCCGGCGGGCGGCAGCCGCTGCTTCCCTACCTGTATCCGATGCTCAACGTGTCCGGCGTTATGGGAGATTCTCCGCGGGTTATGACGACCCTGCGCTCGGAGCCGGGCTCGATGTCGAAGTAGTTGTCGCTGACGCGGACTGCGGGATCTTCCTCCTTGTCCGGCACGTCGCCACGCCTATCTTCGAGTCGGCCATGCCGTAGTAGAGGAACAAGGTCTCCCGGTGGCGCGCAAGCCCTTCCAGAAAGACGACGTTGTCCACTTGCCCCTCGATTTCGTCAGGCTCTTCGGGAGTGAAGAAAGGCTCTTTCGCGCGTTCGAGGACTTGCGTGGGGTCTTCTTTCGACAACAGCGCCTGGCCGGCGGAGTAGCGCAAGGCTCCGGGAGGGGAGTTCGCCCCGCCGATCCTGCGCGCGGCGTTGTAGATCAGGATTATGCCCTCCTCCGTCATCAAAGGCTGAGGGCCGGGTTCGACGAGCACGCTGTCGAAGGCTTCCGGATCTTGGGATGGGTCGAATACTGGTTCGTCGATCGGGGTCCAATTCTTGAGGTCTTCGGAGTTTGCGGCCCAGATCGAGGTGTCGCCGAAGTACATCACGTACCTGCCCCCCACCGGTTCTTCGAGAATAGCGCCGGATTTGGACCAGACTTTGTCCCCCCCTCCAGTCCATTCCGGGAACATGACGCCGTGCTTCTCCCATGCCAGAAGGTCTTTCGAGTCGGCGAGGCAGAGGCGGGCGCTCTCGCCGTCGAAGGCGGTGTAGGTCATGAGGTACGTGTCGCCGACCTTCGAGACTCTCGGGTCTTCGCATCCTCCCGGCTTTTCGTAGGGTTCCGTCGGATAAAGGATCGGCTCGGGGCGTCGCTCGAAGGCGAAGCCGTCCTCGCTCGCCGCCAGGCCGACGCGGGAGGTCCCGTGCCATTCTCCTTCGCCGGACGCGTCCTCCGCGCGGTAGAGCAGGAACACTTTTCCGTCCCTGACCACGGCGGCCGGATTGAAGAGGTCCTTCTCCTCCCACCCGTCGCCTCTCGGAGAGAGGATCGGGTTTCCGAAATACTTTTCGAAGGGACCCAATGGATACCTCAAGTCCACGGTCTTCCACCTTTCCGCGTTGCGCCGGATTTCACATCAGGCTCAGTTTTTGAGGACCGGGAGCGTAGAGATCGTGCAGGACGAGCG
>JBOHBL010000614.1:0-2168 GCA_050698295.1 Rubrobacteraceae bacterium
GGTCTGTACCAACGGGTCGAAGAGGCGCTCGGCGGGAAGTAGGCGGATCGGCGAACTTTTCCTGGACGCGGGCGTTTTGCCTGTACGAAATTCAGTAGCGTCTAACCGATGGATCGACGTCGGAATAAGCGTCGAGTCCGCCTTCGAGGTTGAGGACTTTCTCGAAGCCGATCCGGGAGAGCGCGCTCGCCGCATGCGCGCTTCGTGAACCGTGGTGACAGATGACGACGGTCTCGGACTCCGGGTCAAGCTCCGAAAGGCGCTCCGAAATCTCGCCCATCGGAACGAGCTTCGAGCCTTCTATCCGCGCGATCTCGAACTCCCACGGCTCGCGCACGTCGAGAAGGTTCGGCGCATCCCCGGCTTCGAGCCGCCGTTTCAACTCTCCGGGGGTTATTTCTCCGTGGGCCTTCAAGCTTCGTAGTCGGCGACGATGCGGCCCGTCGTCAGGCGGTCGAGCTTCTCTACGACGGCGAGGTGCGCGGGATGCCCGGCGTACGTCTTGAGCCCGTCCGTGTCCTCGAAGCGGGCGAAGAGGCCGTGAGTGTACTCCCCGGACCTCCCGCTGAAGTCCTCCCCGACGCTCAGCTCGACGACGCCCGGAACTTCGTCTTTCAGGTTTTTGAGCGACGAGATGAGGTCTTGGACTTCATCGGTCGTCGCGTCCTCGCGGACGGCGAAGAACACGAGATGGTCTACCATGATCAATCCTCCTGTTTTCTCCCAAACGACGGGACAAGTCTAGCGGATGTCGGAGGAGGGTTCCGGGCCGGCGTTTTTGCCCGGCGAGCGGTTGACGAGATAGACGCCCGTCACGACGAGGACCGCTCCCAAAATTAGCGTCGCTCGCAGGGGTTCGCCGAGGAAGACCACCCCGATGGCGACGGCGGTCAAAGGCACGACGAAGATGTACGCCGAGACCCGGCTCGCCTCCCCGGATCTAACCAACCCGAACCAGATCACCCACGCCGCCGCTATCCCGAGCAGCGAGGAGTACGCCAGACTCGCCACGAACTCCCCGTTCCACGAAATCCCCGCCACCGGCTCCGTGACGGCCCCGATCCCGGTGAGTATCGCGCCCCCGATCACGAACGGCGCCGCCACCGACCACAGCGACGAGACCCTCTCCTGAACCCGCTTGAAATACACCGTCCCGAGCGCCCACGCGAGCGCCGACCCGGCCCCGAAAACCACCCCCTCGGGCGGCGCGGAACCGGAGATTCCGCCCGCGCTCACCGCGACTATCCCCGTGAACCCGAGGAAAAGCCCCGCCACCTTCGCCACCGAGAGCGTCTCTCCGAGCATCATCCACGCGAAAAAGCCGACGAGTATCGGTTGCAAATACACGAGGATCGCCGCCGTCCCGGAGGGCAACGTCATCACGGCGTAAGTCTGAAGCCCGATAAAGATCACGACGTTGAAGAGCGTGAGCAGAGCGAAAGCCCTCCACTCGCGCAGCAACTTCGGCCTGCCGCCCCAGACGAGCGCCACAGCCAGCATCGCCAGCCCTCCGACCAGCGACCGCAGCCCGGCGAAGAGCATCGTCGGCGAATGCTCCAGCCCGACCTTGACCACCGCGAACGAAGACCCCCAGAAGAGGACCAGCAGACAAAACGAAAGCGCGACATAACCCCGCTTCTCGATGTTAAAAATCTCTCAAACTCCTTCTGCTTAAAAAGCCGTTCGCTAAAAACTCCGTTAGAGTACTACGAAAAGCGGGCCGCGAAGCGGCGGTTCCCACCCCGTCCGAATCGACGTAATTTTTTCACAAATCTTCTTGACAAACTGCTTTGCGTGACTATAATTATCTGTTCGTCAGGGACTCCAAGTAGTCCGAAAACTCAAAACGGCCCCCACTGAACACAGCGAGAACGAGTTGAAGGACGGGTTTTCGCGCCTCGGTTGCGGGTTCATCGGAGAGACGAGTTGGGATCACAGGAGATCGGGAGGCAGAAAATGGCAGCTAAGAAAAACACCAAGACGTTCGATCAAATCGGGGAGACCCCGGATCTCATACCGGGCTACTTCGCCCGAATAGATAAGGGCAACCTGCTGACGCACGCCGAGGAGATAGACCTCTCGAACAGGGCGAAGGCAGGCGACGCCAAGGCCCGCCAGCGCCTCATCGAGAAGAACCTTCGTCTGGTGGTCTCCGTCGCCAAGAAGTA
>JBOHBL010000615.1:0-9853 GCA_050698295.1 Rubrobacteraceae bacterium
TGATACCATAGGGCTGGATGAGTTGCGGTCCGCCGGGCTCATCAGGAAGAAGGCGAGCCTCGTCAAGATCCTGGGCAATGGAGAGTTGGACCGGGCCGTCACCGTCAAGGCGCACGCCTTTTCCGGGACGGCCAGGGAGAAGATCGAGGCGGCCGGCGGCGCGGTCGAGATACTGGAGAGCTAAATCATGCTGGGGTCCCTCGCAAACGCCTGGAAAATCCCGGACCTGCGACAGAAGCTGTTCTTCACGGCGGCGATGATAGCCGCCTACCGGCTCGGCGCGTTCGTGCCGCTGCCGGGGGTGAACCGCGAGATCCTCGCCCAGGGCGGCCTCGATACGAGCGGGAACGCCATAACCGGCCTTTTCGGCGTGTTCACCGGAGGGGCCTTCAACAACCTCTCGGTCTTCGCGCTCGGCATCATGCCGTATATCACGGCGGCTATCGTCATGCAGCTCATGACGGTGGCGATCCCACGCCTTCAGGAACTCTCCAAAGAAGGCGAACAGGGACAGGCCAAGATCACGCAGTACACTCGCTACTTCACGCTGGTGCTCGGCTTTTTGCAGGCCATAGCGATGACGCTCTTTTTCCGATCCGGACAACTCTTCGGGCCGGTTTTGGCGGGGGCGACCGCTATAGACATCTTCCTGATCATCCTGACGTTGACGACGGGCGTCATGCTGACGATGTGGTTCGGCGAGCTCATAACGCAACACGGGCTCGGGAATGGGATCTCGCTCATCATCACGGCTTCGATCCTCTCGCAGGCCCCGACCGCGATACGGTCTCTCTTCGAGACCGGGGACGTGCTGGTCATAGTCGTGCTCGGCATCCTCCTCATCGCGATCATCGGTGCCATCGTCTTCGTCAACGAGGGACAGAGGCGCATCCCCATAACCTACGCCAAGCGCCAGGTCGGACGCCGGATGAGTCAGGGCGGGACGACGTATTTGCCCTTGAAGGTCAACATGGCGGGGGTCATCCCGATCATCTTCGCCTCGTCGCTGCTGATCTTCCCGGTCGTGGTGACGCAGTTCGCCGCCGGGCAGGACCAGGATTCGTTTTTGTTCAGCCTCGCGCAGTTCTTCGCGCCGGGCAGCGCGCCGTATTTGATCCTGTTCGGCGTGATGATCGTGATGTTCACGTACTTCTACACCGCCGTGCAGTTCAACCCGGTCGAACACGCCGACAACTTAAAGAAGAGCGGCGGGTATATTCCGGGCATCCGTCCCGGACAGCCGACCGCGCTGTATTTGAACGGCGTGCTGACCAGGATCACGCTGTTCGGGGCTTTGTTCCTGGCGGCGGTGGCGGTGGTGCCGTACATGATCACACCGGCCCTCGGACTGCCGAGCGCGGTGTTCATCGGGGGCACGTCCATCCTGATCGTGGTGGGCGTCTCTCTGGATACCGTCCGCCAGCTCGAGAGCCAGTTGATGATGCGTAACTACGAGGGCTTCCTCAAGAAGCAGGGGCGATGATGAAGATCATCCTTCTGGGACCGCAGGGCGCGGGCAAGGGAACCCAGGCGAGCCGCCTCGCCGAACGGCACGGCGCGAAGCACATCTCCACCGGAGACATCGTCCGGGCGGAGATAAAGTCCGGCAGCGAACTGGGTCGAAAAGTTCAGGAATACAACGACCGGGGCGACCTCGTCCCCGACGAGATCATCATCGAGATGTTCAAGCCGCACCTCGAAGGCGCTGACTCCTGGGTCCTCGACGGCTTCCCGAGAAACGAAGCCCAGGCGAAGGCCCTCGACGAAGCCCTCGACGAACTCGGCATCGAACTGGACAAAACGGTCGCCCTCGAAGCCCCGGACGATGATTTGGTAAAGAGGCTTTCCGGTCGGCGGCAGAGCGAGGCGACCGGAAAAATCTACCACGTCGAACACGACCCGCCGCCGGAGAATTCCGACGAAGACCCCGGCCCGTTCATCCAGCGCGACGACGACACGGAAGAGGCCATCCGGAACCGGCTGAATATTTATCACGAACAGACCGAGCCGCTCAAGGACTATTACGAGAAGCAAAATCTCCTCGCTACCGTGGACGCGATGCAGGACATCGACGCGGTGACCGAGGACGTACTCGAAGCGGTGGACAACCAGTGATCGTCCGCAAGAGCCGCGCCGAACTCGAAACGATGCGCGAGGGAGGCAAAATCACCGCCGCCTGCCACCGCCTCATCGCCGGGAACATCCGGCCCGGCGTAACGACGAAGGAACTCGACTCCATCGCCGAGGATTTCATCCGGTCGAAGGGCGGCACTCCGGAGTTCCTCGGGTATCCGGGGCAGCCGGGGGCCGTGGACTTTCCGGGCTCCATCTGCGCTTCTCCGAACCACATGATCGTCCACGGGATACCGGGCAAGCGTCGCCTCGAAGAAGGCGACATCATCTCCATCGACATCGGCACCCGCTTCGAGGGCTTCGTCACCGACAGCGCGTGGACCTACCCGGTCGGCGAGATCTCCGACGTGGCGAAAGCTCTTCTCGAGGTGACGGAGCGTTGCCTCCACGCGGCCACGGACCAGATGCGTCCCGGCAAACGTTTCGGTGACGTCGGTCACGCCATTCAATCGGTGGCGGAACCGGAGGGCTACGGCGTGGTTCGGGACCTCGTTTCGCACGAGGTGGGGCGTGAGATGCACGGGACGCAGATGCCGAACTACGGGAAGCCCGGAACGGGGACGAGGCTATTGTCCGGCATGACCTTCGCCATCGAGCCCATGATCACGGTCGGCACCTACGAGATAGTCCTCGACAACCGCGACGGATGGTCCATTTACACCGCCGACGGCTCCCTCGCGGCCCATTTCGAGCACACCATCGCCGTCACCGAGGACGGGCCGTGGGTGTTGACTCTCGAAGCGGGGGAAGAGGTGGGAAGGGCGGAGTCGGCGTGATAGTATATCCGTTTGGCTCCAGCCATCTTGTAACTTTTCGAGACGAGAAGAAGAGGAGATAAGTCCTGGCTAAAGAAGACGTCATAGAGGTCGAAGGCACCGTGGTCGAGGCTCTGCCGAACACGCAGTTCCGGGTGGAGCTCGAGAACGAGCACGAGGTCTTGGCGCACATCTCGGGCAAGATGCGGATGAACTACATTAGGATTTTGCCGGGGGATCGGGTCAAGGTCGAGTTGAGTCCCTATGACCTCAGCCGGGGGCGCATAACGTACAGGTTCAGGAACTAGAGGAGAGAAGAACTGTGAAAGTCAGAGCGAGCGTGAAGCCGATGTGCGAGCGGTGCAAGGTGATCCGTCGCCGCGGGGTGGTGCGGGTGATTTGCCCGAACCCCCGCCACAAGCAGAGGCAGGGTTAGAGTATGGCGCGTATTGCGGGAGTAGACCTTCCGAGGGAAAAGCGGATCGAAGTCGGGCTGACGTACATCTACGGCATCGGCCGTTCGGCGTCGCGCAGGATCATCGCCGCCACCAGCGTTGACCGGGACACGAAGGTGCGCGATTTGGCTGAGGGCGAAGTCGCGGAGATCCGGCGCTACATCGACGAGAACTTCGAGGTCGAGGGCGACCTGAGACGCGAGACGCAGCAGAACATCCGACGGCTGCAAGACATCGGCTGCTACCGGGGCATCCGCCATCGTCGCGGCCTCCCGGTTCGCGGGCAGAGGACGAAGACCAACGCCCGCCAGCGCAAGGGTCCGAAGCCGTCGATAGGCGGGAGGAAGAAGAAGTAGATGGGCAGGCAACGTCAGCAGCGACAGCGCGGAAGGCAGGGAGCGAGCCGGTCGAGGCGTCGGGTACGCAAGAACATCTCGACGGCCGTCGTCCACATAAAGAGCTCGTTCAACAACACCATAGTCAGCGTCTCCGACACTGAGGGGAACCTCATAGCCTGGGAGTCGGCGGGGGCTCTGGGCTTCAAGGGCAGCCGCAAAAGCACCCCGTACGCCGCCCAGATGACCGCCGAGAGCGTCGCGAACAAGGCGATGGAACACGGCGTGAGGCGCGTGGACATCCAGGTCAAGGGACACGGCTCGGGCCGCGACATGGCCGCCAGGACCTTCCAGTCGATGGGCATAGAGGTGCTCGGCATCAAGGACGTCACCGGGCAGCCGCACAACGGGTGCCGCCCGCCCAAGCGGCGGAGAGGTTAGGTCGCTTCGCGACCTCGGAGGAGTGGAGGAGTGGTGAGTCGGGAAACACGACTCCTCCATCTCACTACTCCTCCCGTCGAAAACGCTAGGAACTTTCAGGAGGTAAGGAACAGAGTGGCACGTTACATAGGACCGAGGGGCCGGCGCGACAGGCGGGCTGGAGTGATGATCTCCTCGATGCGGAAGAATCCGCTGGAGAAGAAACCCTATCCGCCCGGCGAACACGGTCGAGGAAGACAACGACAGACCGAGTACGGGATGCGACTTCTGGAGAAGCAGAAGGCGCGCTGGTATTACGGCGTCTCCGAGAAGCAGTTCAGGAAGGCTTACGAGCGGGCGACCCGGATGCAGGGCGTCACCGGCGAGAATTTGCTGCGCCTCATGGAGATGCGGGCGGACAATGTCGTCTACCGGATGGGGTTCGCGACCAGCCGGCCGCAGGCGCGGCAGCTCGTGGTGCACGGGCATTTCCTTTTGAATGGGAGAAAGCACAACATCCCGTCGGCGGTTCTCAAGCCGAACGACATCATCACGGTCAAGGAGAAGAGTCGGAAGCTCGAGCCCATCGAGAACGCCGTGGATCAGGTAGTGGCGGTGCCGGCGTGGCTGGAGGCCGACCACGAGAACTTCACGGGGCGGGTGCTTCACACCCCGGCGCGAGATGAGATCGACGCTCCGGTCGAAGAGCAGCTCATCATCGAGTACTACAGCCGCTAAAGCAGCGAAGCGGAGGATTGGAACGAACAAATGACGATGTTGGATATAGCGCCACCCCGTTTCAGGGTGGAAGAGGAAGATGAGCGGCGGGGGATCTTCGTCGCGGAACCGTTGCCGAGGGGTCTGGGACACACTCTGGGCAACTCGCTGCGGCGCGTGATGCTCTCCGGGCTCACCGGGGCGGCGGCGACGAAGCTCCGCATCGAGGGCGTTCAGCACGAGTTCTCGACCATCGAGGGGGTCCGCGAGGACGTCGTGGACATCATCCTCAACGTCAAGGAAGTCAAGTTCAGGCTGGACCGCGACGAGCCCATCGAGCTTGAGATCATCAAGAACGGCCCCGGCGACGTGACGGCGTCGGACATCGAGCTGAAGGCCGACGTGGAGGTCATCGACCCGGAGACGTACATCGCGACGCTCTCGCGGGGAGCGAGCCTCGACATGCGCCTCACCGTCGAGAAAGGACAGGGCTACGTCCGGGCCGAGCAGAACAAGAGCGACGCCGACCCGATCGGGGTCATCGCCGTGGATGCGTTGTTCTCCCCGGTGCAGCGGGTCAATTACACGGTGAGCGAGACCCGCGCCGGCGCTCGCGCCGACCTCGACTCTCTGACGATAGAGGTGTTCACGGACGGCAGGATAACGCCGCGGCAGGCTTTGCAGGAGGCTTCGAAGCAGATGATCAACTTGCTCGGTCTCTTCGCCGAGGGTTACCAGGCGGCTTCGGGGCCGGTCCTGGATCCGGTCAGGAGCGGTAGCCGAAACGTCATCACCGACGAACGCCCGATAGAGGACCTGGAGTTGACGGTTCGTTCGTACAACTGCCTCAAGCGCGAGGGGGTTGACACCATCGGCCAGCTCGCGACGATGACCGAAGAGGAGTTGATGAACATCCGAAACCTCGGCATGAAGAGCGTCGATGAGATCCGCTCGAAGCTCTTCGAACTGGGGTACCCGATCGAGAGTGGAGAATGAGACACGCTAAACGAGGCCGCAAACTGGGCCGCGAACACCAGCACCGCAAATTGATGCTCGGCACGATGGCCGGACAACTCATCACCCACGGCCGCATCAAAACCACCGGCCCGAAGGCCAAAGAACTTCGCGGCGTCGTGGACAAGCTCATAAACACCGCGAAACAGGACGACCTCCACTCCCGCAGGCAGGCGGTCAAGATCCTCAAGGACAAAACCATCGTCCGCCGCCTCTTCGAGGACGTGGCCCCCGACCTCGACGACCGGAACTCGGGCTACACGAGGATCCTGAAGCTAGGCCCGCGCCTGGGCGACGGAGCGGAGTCGGTCTACCTGGAACTGGTCAACTACCGGCCCGCGAACGCGGAGTAGAGACGTAGCATGGGAGGTAGCCGGTAGTTCCCCGTGACACACGAAACTCCGACGAAGGGGCTCGCTCCGGCGGGCCCTCCGTCGTTTGGTGCGAAAGTTTGTCGTTTTCCTACCCCGGCGCCGAAGCTCCCGCGCTGGACCGTGTCTCCTTCGAGATCCGGGCCGGAGAATATATCGGGGTCGTCGGGCCGAACGGAGGCGGCAAGTCCACGCTCGTTCGTTTGCTCAACGGTCTCTTGAAACCGGAGTCTGGTTCGGCGCGGGTACTCGGGCTCGACCCGGCGACGGAAGCCTATCCGGTGCGAAAGCGTGTCGGGATGCTTTTTCAGAACCCGGACAACGGTCTCGTATCGCCCTTTGTCGAGGACGACGTGGCCTTCGGGCTGGAGAACCTGGGAGTGAAGCGCGAGGAGATGAGGGAGAGGGTGCGGGCGGCGATGCGCGTCGTCGGGCTCGAAGGTCACGAGCGGCGCGAGACGCACACGCTCTCGGGAGGAGAGAAACAGCGCGTCGCGCTGGCGGGGCTCCTCGCCGTCGAGCCGGACATCCTCATCCTCGACGAGCCGACCTCGATGCTGGATCCCGCAGGACGCCGCGAGGTTCTCGAGCGCCTCGACAGGCTGCGGGGCCGGAAGACCATCCTCCACGTCACCCACCACCTCGAAGAACTCTTCGACGCGGATCGGGTCCTCGTCCTAAAAGACGGACGACTCGCCGCGAACCTCGCGCCAAAGCGTCTTTTCTCCGACCTCGGCCTCCTGAAAGCGAACCGGCTCGTCGCGCCGCCTCTGCTGCGGCTGGCCGAAACGCTGGGTCTTCCACCCCGGCGGAACGCCGAAGAGCTTGCCGCCGAAGTCCTGCGAAACGTTCGGGCGCGGTGAGGATCGAACTGAAAAACGTCCGCCACGTCTATTCGCCCGGCACGGACTTCGAGTTCGAGGCGCTGAGGGACGTCTCGCTCTCGGTCGAGCCGGACGAAGTTCTCGGCGTGGTCGGGGGGACGGGCTCCGGGAAAAGCACCCTCGTTCAGCACATGAACCTCCTTCTCGAACCGACGAGCGGGGAGATATTCGTGGATGGGGTCGATGCGCGGACCATGAAAAAAAGCGAACTTCGCAGGAGGGTCGGGCTCGTCTTCCAGTTCCCCGAAGCCGCCCTCTTCGCCCCGACCGTCGAGGAAGACGTCGCCTTCGCCCCGACCCAACTCCGCCTGGGAAGGGACGAAGTCCGGCGGAGGGTGGGGGAGGTCCTGGAAATGTTGAAGATTCCTCACCTCGCTCGTCGTTCGCCGCATGCGCTCTCCGGCGGGGAGAAGCGGCGCGTCGCGATAGCGGGGGTGATGGCGATGGGGCCGGAGATGATAGTCCTCGACGAGCCGACGGCGGGCCTCGACCCCGCGACCCGCGAGGAGCTTTTGAACGTCGTGCGCGGCCTCAAGAGATCCGGCATCTCCGTCGTCTTCGTCTCCCACGACCTCGACGAGGTGGCCGAGGTCTGTGACAGGGTCTGCCTGATGGAGAAAGGAAAAATAAAGGCGGTAGGAAACCCGGAAGACGTTTTCTACGCGCATCCCGAAAACGCGCCCGGCACGGTTCGGGTGGTCCGTCTGATGAGAGAAGAATATCCGACCATTGGACATCCGGTTCGTTTCGAGGAGACGGCCGAGGTTCTGAAAAAAGCGATGGAGAGATAAGAATTGGGGCGTGGCATCGGGCAGTTTTATCCGGTGGAGTCGGCGCTTCACGCGCTGGACCCCCGGGCGAAGATCCTGGCTTCCATCGGCCTCGTCGCCGCGTTGTTCCTGGCCGGGTCTCTCTATGGCTTCCTCTTCACCGCCGCGGCCGTCTTCTCGCTCGTCGCTCTGAGCCGGGTCCCGCCTTCGGCGTTTCTGCGCTTTCTGAAACCCGTCTCTTTCATCGTCGCGCTGACGTTCGTTTTTCAGGCGTTGTTTTCGCGGGAGGGAGCGGTTCTTTTCGAGTGGGGATGGTTGGCCGTCCACGAAGGCGGACTGGCGGACGGCTTCTTCCTCGCCGCCAGGATAGTGTTGCTCGTCTTCTCGGCGGCGCTCCTCACCGCGACGACGCCCCCCGTTGCCCTGACCGACGGCATCGAGGACCTGTTGTCTCCGTTGAAAAGGCTCCGGTTCCCTTCGCACGAAGTGGCGATGATGATGACCATCGCGCTGCGTTTCATACCGACGCTTGATGAGGAGGCGCAGAAGATAATGCGCGCGCAGGCCGCCAGGGGCGCCGAGTTTTCGGAGGGGGGTCTCGTGAAAAGGGCGCGGGCGCTCGTCCCGATCCTGGTCCCGCTCACCGTCGGGGCGTTTCGGCGCGCCGATGAACTTGCCGAGGCGATGGAGAGCCGGGGCTACCGCGGCGGCGAGGGGAGGAGCCGCTACCGGGAACTGAGGTTTCGTCTTCGAGACGCCGTCGCGCTATTTGTCGTAGCTTTGATCTGCGCTGGAGCCGCGCTGCTGTGAAGCTGGCCGGTCTCGTCGAATACGACGGCGCGGACTTCGCGGGGTGGGCGATCCAACCGGACAAGCGCACCGTCGAAAGGGAATTATCCAGAGCCCTCGAAACCATCCTTCGTCATCCGGTGAAGATGAGCGTCGCGGGCCGCACCGACGCCGGAGTCCACGCGAGCGGACAGGTGATCTCCTTCGAGACGGGGACGAAACTCTCTCCCGATCTCATCGCCTACAAGACGACCGCCGTGCTGCCGAAGGATGTCGCTTTGAGACGGTGCGCCGAGGTCCCCGACTCCTTCGATGCTCGCCGAAGCGCGAAGAGCCGAAGCTATGAGTACCGGATAGTGAACGCCGACGTGCGCTCCCCGCTTCGCCGCCGCCAGGAAATTCACATCGCGAGAAAACTAGATCTCGACCTGTTGCAACGAGTCGCCGGTCTCGTCTCAGGCGTTCATGATTTCCGCTCCTTCACCCCGACAAAGACGCGCCACGCTCGCTTCGAGAGGACCGTGACGGAGTCCCGTTGGGAACGGCGCGGTGAACTCCTCATCTATCGCATCACCGCGAATTCCTTTCTGTACGGAATGGTCCGCGCGCTGGTCGGGACGATGATCGAAGTCGCCGACGGGAGCCGGAGCGTCGACTCGTTCGAGGGACTTCTCTCCGGCGGAGAGCGAAAGGATGCCGGACCTTCCGCGCCGGGCCGGGGACTCGCGCTCGTGGGAGTGGGGTACGATTGTTCGGAGGTTTCAGGCTTCGGGCTTCAGGTTTCAGGAAAAAGTTGTGGAGGAGCTCTTATGAACGACGAACTGCTTGGACGGATCGACTCGTATATCGAGGGGCTTTTCGTGGAGGCCGACCCGGTGCTCGAATCGGCCATCGAAGACTCGAAGAAGGCCGGGCTGCCGGGGATTCAGGTGTCTCCGAACCAGGGAAAGTTTTTGCAGCTTCTCGCGGAGCTTGTCGGGGCGAGGCGCATTCTGGAAATAGGCACCCTCGGAGGGTATAGCGGCATCCACTTCGCCCGCGCTTTGCCCGACGATGGGACTCTCATATCCCTCGAACTCGACGAGCGCCACGCCGAGGTCGCCCGCGAGAACATCGAGCGGGCCGGGCTTTCGGAGAAGGTCGAGATACGGGTCGGCGACGCGAAGGAACTCCTTCGAGGGATGGGCGGCGAAGGACCTTTCGACCTCGT
>JBOHBL010000616.1:0-2027 GCA_050698295.1 Rubrobacteraceae bacterium
GCCAGGTCCTCACGTCGAGGAACGGGCGGATCAAGATGGACGCGCGGAAGGCTTCGAAGGCGGTGACGTACATAAAGAGCCACTCGCGCACGGAGGAGGAGAACCCGGAGGAATACCTGAGCTTCCACCCGGAGAGCGGGCGCGTAGTCGTCTCCGGCGAGGCGTTGGATATCACACCCGACGAAAGAGCCGTTTCGCGCGACGTGTCGCTCATGGCGGAATACTTCGCGGGCTACGAGAGCTTCCGGGGAGACTCGGAGAAGCTCGCCCGCGACTACTTCACGTTCATGGCGTGGCTGTACGCCGGTCCGTTCGTCTGCGACCTCAGAAACGCCGCGCTCGCCCGCGAGGAACACGTCCTCGACTATCCGGTCTTCGGGATCCTCTACGGCAAGAGCAACTGCGGCAAGTCCGAACTCGTGAGGACGCTCCTCGCCTCGATGTTCGGCAGGGAGGGCTTTCTCCCCAACGAATGGTTCACGAGGACGCAGGCGCACGCGCTCATGGCCCAAAACAGACGATATCCGCTCGCCTTCGACGACCTCGACCGCTCGCGCTTCGCCAACCACGCCGTCGCGCTCATAAAACAGGACTACCTCGCGCTCGACGAATATCCCATCACCGTGCTCTCGATGAACGCCGAGCAGGACACCTTCGGGACGGAGATCCGCAAACGGGCTCTGATCTTCTACACCAGCGCCTCGCTGCCGGATCACATGCATGAAAGCCGCAAACTCGCAAACGAAGTCCGCCGCATCCGGCGCGAACTCAGCGACGCCCTCTACCGCGAATACCTCAAGCGCGCCATCGCGAAGCTCCGGGAAGACGACCGACCGGACGTCCTCTCCTTCTCCTCGGAAATACTGAGCGCCATCTTCCGCGAACACCTCGACGACGCGCCCGACTGGTGCCACAAGACGAGCATGGAAGAATACGGCGGCAGCCGCCACGACAAATTCAAAGACGACGTGCTGCGCCGGATGGAATACAACCCCGAAGCCTGGAGCCGAAAGGCCGACAAAATAGTCCTCCAGCTCGGCGACGTGCACGATCTCAGAAAGCTCCGCAAAGACGCCCCCGACTACCTCGTCTCCAGCGGCTCCGGCGGCAACACCCTCGTCTTCGAGGCCCGCGAACTCGAAGAGCTTCTGGGAAAAATGCCCTTCGAGAACAACGGCTTGCAAGGTTTCCTCGCAAGACTATTCGGAAGACGTAATACCAAATCCGGGTGAATAGTCCATAGTCTGTGGGTTCGGGAGTCAGGGAAAGGCGAATACGACCCCGGCAAGGGAGCGACCGGACTCCGTATCCGCTCTGTCACAGGCGAGTGAGAAAGCTATCGCATGAGAAAGGTTCTATTTACTCGCCGTCGGACTCCTTCTGCCGGTAGTCGTAGGTGGCTTTGCGAACCGTCTCCTCGTCCTCCAGTCCCGAGCCGAGGGCTCCGGCGACGGTGGAGATAGAGGTCGTGATCCAGGCCAGAACCAGATAGTCGGCGAATCCGACCGGGTGTCCGAGGGTGGATCTCAGGAACCCGCCATCAACGAAGATGGCCGCCGACACGAGGATGAGCGCGAAGAGCACCACGTAGGAGAAAAGCACGGCCACGGTCAGGGTGAGCGCGGTGGCGGCGTTGTACAAAAGAGACCTTGCCTCTGTCCTCATAGCCGGCGTGGCTCTCCCACAGGTTGTGCGAAACGATGAGCCAGACGACCATTGCCGAAACAGACGCGATCATGAAAGCCAGAAGACGCGGCCATCCGAAAGAATCGCCGAGCTGCCAGATGGTCGGAGTCACCAGCGAGTAGGCCCCCGTGGCGAATGCGGCAGCGAGCGCGCTCTTGAAGGCAGGCAGGATTTTCCAGGGACGGTTGGCGAGAACCATTCCGGCAAGCAGCCGCAGGTGGCCGCGCTTCGAGGGAGAGACGAAACGCGCGTCAACGTCTGACGCATACCCGCCAGATGATTTGAAGGAGCGGAACCTCCCCGGATAGGATGGAGTCGCCGGAACACCATCCGTCGAAGGA
>JBOHBL010000617.1:0-2399 GCA_050698295.1 Rubrobacteraceae bacterium
AGACGTAGCATGCTACGTCTCCACGGGCGGGGACGGATGTCGCGGTGGAGGACACGTTCATACGGATTCCGTACAATCCCCTTATTCTGCTACGCTTTGTGGCGGATTCGGCACGTATTAGGCGGAGGGCGGATGAGAATAGAGACGATAGACTTGAATTTCATGGACACCGAGCAGGTGATAGCTTCCTACTTGATCCTCGGCGAGGATTCCGCAGCCCTCGTCGAGACCGGACCCACGAGTTGCCTCGGAAGTCTCACCGCCGGATTGAAGGAACACGGCGTCTCCGAAGAGGACGTGCGGCAGGTTTTTCTAACGCACATCCACCTTGATCACGCCGGGGCGTCGGGGAATTTGTCGGAGCTTTGGCCGAACGCGACCTTCTATGTACACGAGGTCGGATACCCGCACATGGTGGATCCATCAAGGCTCATCGAGAGCGCGGGCCGTATCTTCGGTGAGGACCGCATGGAGAAACTCTGGGGAGAAGTGCGTCCCGTCCCGGAGGAGCGGATAGTGAAACTCGAGGGTGGAGAGGAGATCGAAGCGGCTGGCGGCGTCCTTTCGGCGCACTACACGCCCGGTCACGCATACCATCACCTCGCGTTTCACGAAGCGCAGTCGGGGACGCTCCTCGCGGGTGACGTGGCGGGGATACGCCGGCCCGGGCAAGCGTACGTGCTTCCGCCGACGCCCGCGCCGGAGGTGGACATCGAAGCGTGGAAGGCGAGCATCGAGACAATGCGCGGCGTCTCCCCGAAGAGCGTGTGCCCCACGCATTTCGGCTGCTACGACGACGTGGAGCGCCACCTCTCCGAACTCGAACAGCGTTTGCAGGAATGGCTTCTCTTCGTCGAGGAGAGAGTGGACGCCGGACTCTCGAAGGAGGACATGGTCGAGGAGTTCGGAGCGATGTGCGAGGCCGAACTGTTGCGCGAGGGCGCCGGACGCGAAGACTCCGAACATTACCAGGTAACGGGCGACTACGAGGTGCAGCTAACCGGCCTCATTCGATACGTCTCGCGCCAACGAAAAAATACTTGAGCGGCGGCATGAAGACGAAGGGGAGTGGATGGCGAGGATAATCGAGGAGATCGAAAGGCCGCCGAAGGAAGTCGTCGAGGGCTTTCGAGACCTCCTTCGCCACGAGTCCGTGACGTGCGCCGTCTCCGATCGCATGGGCCGCATGGGCGCCATGACTTCGGGCATGACGCCGCTCTTCGAGGG
This sequence comes from Rubrobacteraceae bacterium, assembly GCA_050698295.1. Taxonomy (GTDB): domain Bacteria; phylum Actinomycetota; class Rubrobacteria; order Rubrobacterales; family Rubrobacteraceae; genus JACCWD01. Next base: position 1,228 of record JBOHBL010000617.1, read on the forward strand.
CATGCGGTTCGTGGGCGTCGCCGTTACGGCGAAGACCCTCGCCTCCGACCTCGCCGCTCCGTTCAAGGCCATAGACCTTTGCCGGGCGGGGGATGTCGTCGTCGTGGATTCTCATGGTTCGGAGGATACGGCTTTCTGGGGCGAGAACATGGCTCTCTCGGCCATGAACCGTGGAGTCGTGGGGGCGGTCATAGACGGCGCGTGCCGGGACGTGGAGGAGATCCGGCGCATGAAGTTTCCGGTCGTGTGCAAAGGCGTCGTCCCGAACGTCGCCTCGGTCTCCGGCTACGGCGAGGTGAACGTCCCCATCCAGTGCGCCGGGGTCGTCGTGAACCCGGGGGACATCATCGTCGTGGACGGCAACGGGGTCGTGGCAGTTCCGAGGGATGACGCCCCGGATGTCCTGTCCGAAGCCCGTGAGTTGCTCGAAACGGAGCATGTCCTTCAGGAGAAGATCGAAGCCGGAGCCACCATCGGAGAACTCGTCGGCGTGGACGAAGTTTTCGAGGGCGTGTTCGCCTACCAGGAGCGGGCCACGCGGGAAGAGGAATAGCTCGGGTGCGACGCCGCGCCGAAGATTCCGCGAAGTCCTCCCGGCATTCTCAAGGAGTGAAAAGCTCTCTTTCGAGCGCGCCGAGAACTTCATGGCCTTCGTGCGTCACGAGGATGTCGTCTTCGACCATCACCCCTCCCAGCCCCGGAACCATGAATTTGGGCTCGATCGTGACAACGGCCCCTGGCGGCAGCGGCTCGTGGGAACCCGCTCCGAGAACCGGCCACTCGTCTATTTCAAGCCCTATGGAATGGCCGATGTACTCGCCCCTTTCGCCTCCCACGCCCATGAAGTTCTCGATGAGGCCCGTCTTCTCCGCCAGTCCCTTCGAGAACATGTAAAGCTCTTCTCCCGTGGCTCCGGGCCGAACCTTTTCGACGACGCTGAGGTGGAGTTCGAGCAAGCGGTCCCACAAATCTTGTTGTTTCCTCGTGGGTTTGCCGACGCAGTAGGTCCTCGTCACGTCGCAGTGGTAACCCTCGCGCGAGATGCAAAAGTCCACCACCACGAGGTCGCCGCTCTCCAGCCGCATCGACGACGGCCCCCAGGGTAAAGCCTGGCTCAGGCCGACGCCCGTCACCGTCATGGCTTCCCCCGAAACCACCCATGTGTTCGGGCC
>JBOHBL010000618.1:0-3529 GCA_050698295.1 Rubrobacteraceae bacterium
ACTCGGGGCGGTGGCGCGAGTTCGTCATCCGCTCTGCCCTCGCCCTCAAACTCATGGTCTACGACCCCACCGGCGCTCTCGTCGCGTCCCCGACGATGGGATTGCCCGAGCAAATAGGGGGCGAGCGAAACTGGGACTACCGCTACACCTGGCTGCGCGACGCCGCCTTCACCTTGTATGCGCTCATGGCGATAGGCTTCGACAACGAGGCCGAACACTTCATGGACTGGCTCCGCGACCGTTGCCAGGAAGACGAAGACGGGTTGATGCAACCGCTCTACGGCATAGACGGACGGGAGAAGATCGTCGAAGAGGATCTCACCCATCTGTCCGGCTACATGAACTCCAGGCCGGTTCGTCTCGGGAACGCCGCCTACAAGCAGGTCCAACTCGACCTCTACGGGGCCGTCCTCGACGCGGCGTACCTCTACAACAAACACGGCGCTCCGCTCGACTACGACCTCTGGCGCAACCTCCGGCGCATCATCGACTGGCTCTGCGACAACTGGCGCCGTCCCGACGAGGGCATCTGGGAGGTCCGCGGCGGACAAAAGCAATTCGTCTCATCGAAGCTGATGAGCTGGGTGGCGCTCGAACGCGCCGTCAGGATCAGCCGCCAGAGAGGACTCCCCGCCGGCGACGGTCGCTGGGTCCACGAGCGCGACCAGGTCTTCGAGGAAATCATGGACAAAGGCTGGAACGAGAATAAACAGAGCTTCGTCCAGCACTACGATGACGATGCCCTCGACGCCTCGCTCCTGCTCATGCCGCTCATGAAGTTCGTAGGCCCGACCGACCCGCGCTGGCTCTCGACCCTCGACGCCATTAAAGAGGAGCTCCCCCACGACACCCTCGTGGATCGCTACCTCGTCGGCGAAGCCGCCGACGACGGCCTCAAAGGCAAAGAGGGGAGCTTCTCCATCTGCTCGTTCTGGTACGTCGAGTGCCTGACTAGGGCCGGACGCCTCGAAGAAGCTCGCCTCGCCTTCGAGAAAATGCTCTCGTACGCCAACCACGTCGGGCTCTACGCCGAGGAGATCGGGCGTTCTGGGGAACACCTCGGCAACTTTCCGCAAGCCTTCACGCACCTCTCGCTCATCAGCGCCGCCATCCACCTCGATCGGGCCATCGGAGCGCATTGAGCATCGAGGCGCTACAGGAACTTTCTACCTGGGAATGAGCGGCAAACTCCGTAGACTCACGTCGTGGCTCCGTGACATCGAGGAGGATAATGCTATGACCGCCGGGCAGGATCCGCCGATCATCTCGTTCCCGTCGCCCGAAGCGTGGGAGGAGTGGCTCGAGAAACATCACGCGACGTCGAGCGGTCTGTGGCTGAAAATCGCCAAAAAAGATTCGGGCGTCGCTTCCGTCTCGTGCGCCGAAGCCCTCGACGCGGCGCTGTGTTACGGATGGATCGACAGCCAGGCGAACAGGTTCGACGAGGATTTCTGGCTACAACGCTTCACCCCGCGCAGGCCGAAAAGCAAATGGTCGAAAATAAATCGCGGCAAAGCGGAGAAACTCATCGAAAGGGGCAAAATGAAGCCCGCCGGTCTGCGGGAAGTCGAGAGGGCCAAATTCGATGGCCGGTGGGACGCCGCTTACGAATCCCAAAGCAAGGCCACGGTCCCGGACGACCTTCGGCACGAACTCGAGAAGAACGACGCGGCGAGGGAGTTTTTCCAGGCGCTCGACAGCAGGAACAGGTATGCGATCCTCTACCGAATTCAGGACGCCAAAAAGCCCGAAACGCGGAAGCGACGCATCGACAAATACGTGGCAATGCTCGCGGAGCATGGAAAGATTTATCCGTGAAGCCGCGGAGAGGGGTTTCCGTCGCGCTCGATGACAATTCGCCGGAGTCTCCATACGATATCGCCTCTCGTACGAGATCCGGTGAGTCCGAGGAGCGAGGCTTCGAGATCGTCCATCTCATGCCCGGCGTACGTTTCGCGTATGAATTCGTCTTCGCGCCACGTGGCGAGGTTCATGGAGAACATGCGGGCGGCCTCCCCGAGCGTCGGTTCGAGGCTCGATGTTCGCGTGACACCTTCGAGCATCGCGTCGAGGCGAGGTCCCACGCACAGTTCGCTCCCGTGATGGGCGAGCATCGCCGACACGATGTCGAGATAACGGCGGAGGGTGGGTTCGCGGGTGCGGATTTCCTCGACTTCTTCGAGAAGGAGGAGGCCGCCGGGATTTAGCTTTTTCGTCCATTTCGCGACGATTTTCTCGGGTAGCGGGAGGTGGCCGAGGAGGAAGCGGACGAAGATCACGTCCGCCGCCGGAAGCGGCATATCCGTGACGTCTCCTTCGATGAAGGCCACGCCTTCCCGCGACGCGGCCCGAGCCTCCGAAAGGAAAGCGGCGGAACGCTCGACGCCGATGGTGAGGTCCGGCTCCAAAACTTCGGCGACGAGCCGGGTGGTGTGGCCGGGACCGCATCCGAGGTCGAGCGCCACCTCCGGTCTGAAATCGACGGCCTCGGCGAGAAACTCCCGGCTCGTGGATTCGAAGACCTCCGAGAGAAGCCCGAGACGGCGGGAAGCGATGTCGCCCTCGCCGAATGTGTATGATGAACCCACGACGACATGGTATCAGCGAAGGGGAGTCCCGGTGAGCAAACGAGAGATTGTCGCGGCGGCGATACAAATGTCCTCCACGCCGGAAAAGGAAGAGAACTTCGAGACGGCAAAGGCGCTCGTTCGAGAGGCCGCGAGCAGGGGAGCGGAACTCGTCGCTTTGCCGGAACTGTGGAGTTGCCACGGCCTCGACTCGGCGTACCGGGAGAACGCCGAACCCGTCCCCGGTCCCACGACGGAGTTCCTCGGCGGACTGGCGAAGGAGCTTGGGATATACCTTCTTGGCGGTTCGATCCTCGAAGGCGAACCAAACTCGGAGCGCCTCTCGAACACCTCGACGTTCTTCACGCCCGACGGCGAACTCTCGGCGACATACCGCAAAATCCACCTCTTCGACGTGAAAGCCCCCGACCGCGAATACCTCGAAAGCAAGGAGATCGAACCCGGAGACGAGGTCGTGGTGGCGAAGGCCGGTTCTTCCATCGTCGGTCTCTCGGTTTGCTACGACGTGCGCTTCCCGGAACTCTACCGCTTGCTCGCGCTTCGGGGGGCGGAGATCCTCGCCGTCCCCGCCGCTTTCACCCTCCAGACGGGCAAGGACCACTGGGAACTCCTCCTCCGCGCCCGCGCCGTCGAGAACCAGGCGTTCGTCATAGCTCCGGCGCAGTGGGGACAAAAGGCTGACGGTCGCCGGACGTACGGACGCTCGATGGTCATCGACCCGTGGGGAACGGTCCTCGCCACCTGCCCCGACCGCGACGGCCTCGCCCTCGCCGTCCTCGATCTCGACTACCTCGACCGCTTTCGGAAAGAGTTCCCGGCTCTCGCAAACCGCCGTCCTTCGTCATACGCGGGTCTCTTCGACGAGGGGTGATGCCGAATCCGATGGATGGCTTTCCTCTCTGGGGGCGCGGGCATCCTGCCCGCATGAGATAAGGCGTGTG
>JBOHBL010000619.1:0-1754 GCA_050698295.1 Rubrobacteraceae bacterium
GGCGAGGAGTCTGGCTTGAGGAGATCCCTGCCGTTAGAACTGGCCGGGGACTTTTTTCTCCTGCTTCGGGTATTCTCCGGCGGGTCTTTTCGAAGAAGCGAGGCTCCCCCGCCCGTCGCGGTCGTGCTTGGAGCGCAGGTGCTTTCGGGGGGGAGGCCGAGCGAGACTCTTCAGGCGCGGACGCTCCACGCCGCGAAGCTGTTCTCCTGGGGGCGGGCGCAGGAGATCGTCGTTACGGGCGGCGTCGGGGAGCATCCCCCTTCGGAGGCCGCGGTGATGTCCGATATTTTGTGCGGAGCCGGTGTGCCGGAATCCGCCATCGTCCTCGAAGACCGGGCGTTGAGCACCTGGGACTCGGCGCGGCGCGTCTCGCGGATGATGCGCGAGATCGGCGTGGAGATCGTCCTCGTGGTCACGGATCCGCTTCACTGCGTCAGGACGGTCGCGGCGTTCGAGGAGATGGGGCTCGGGGCTGTTGCGGAGCCGGTGTACGGTAGTCCGATGTGGGGCAAGAAGTGGATGCGTTTCGGACAGCTCCTCCGGGAGATGGGGGCTCTCGTTTGGTACAGGACAAAGCATGGAGTGGGCTCGCGCTCCCGGCGCTGGCCGTCGGCGTCCTCGCCGTCGGGACCGCCGCCGTCATCATCCGGCTCGCCGAAGCTCCGGCGATAGCCGTCGCGTTCTGGCGCTGCGCCCTCGGCGTGGTCGCGCTCGCGCCCTTCGCCTTCGTTCGCCGGGAGAGGTTCCCGAGGGGAAAGAAGCTGCATATCGGCATCGCCTCCGGCGTCGCGCTCGGGGCGCATTTCGGGTTCTGGGTCTCCTCTCTCGACTACACGAGCGTCGCCGCGAGCGTGGTTCTGGTCACCTCTTCTCCCATCTTCGTGGCGATTTTGGCGCATGTCTTTCTCGGGGAACGCACCTCCCCAGTCTCTTTCGTCGGAATACTCGTCGCGCTCGCCGGGACGGTTGTCATAGCCTCCGACGACGCGGTAGGCTCGGCGGCCCTGCTCGGAAACATGCTCGCGCTCGCGGGGGCCGCGACCTTCGCGGTCTACGTCCTGACCGGGAGGTTTTCGCGGACGGGAGGCGTCGGCTTCCTCGGGTACTCCATCGTCGCCTATTCCGCCGGCGCGCTGACGCTGTTACCCGTCGGCCTCCTCTCCGGCGCGCAGATGTGGGGATATTCGGGCGAGGCGTGGTTCTGGCTCGTCATGCTCACGCTCGGGCCGCAGATACTGGGCCACACCGTCCTCAACTGGGCGCTCGGGTACCTGGACGCCGCCGTGATCTCCGGCGCCGTCCTCGCCGAGCCGGTGGTGTCCTCGATCCTGGCCTGGCTCATCCTTTCCGAGACGCCGGGAGCCCCGACGATAGCCGGCGGAGCGGTGGTCCTGCTCGGCCTGTTCCTGCTCTTGAGAGGATACGGGAGAGCCGCTTCGCCATAGGTCCGCATCCGTTCACAAAACGCGCGCATTCGATGTTGTATCCTCCGATGGACATTGTGGAGTCCGTCGAGCAGGAGAGAGTTTGGGACCGTTCAGGGTTGGATTTTTCTACGGGGTCTTCGCCGCGCTCGTCGCGGTGTTCTCCAACTTCTTCTTCCTTTTCCTCGATCCCGGCGAGACGACCGATTGGATCCTCGCGGCCACGACGGATTTCCTCCCGCTGTCCGCTCTCGCGCTGTACATCCTGCTCGGGATGGCGGCGGCCCTGCGGACGCGCCCTTCGCGGGTGGACGCCGACGTGCCGTACCG
>JBOHBL010000620.1:0-4090 GCA_050698295.1 Rubrobacteraceae bacterium
GAGCGGATCTCCGGGGAAATACATCTGAGTGATGAGCCGGGTCGCGAACGCGCTTCCAAAGAGCGAGAAATGGATGTGCGCCGGACGCCACGCGTTGTCGTGGTTCTTCCACGGATACGCCCCCGGCTTGACGGTGACGAACCTGTATCGCCCCTCGTCGTCCGTCAGGCACCTCCCGGCGCCGGTGAAGTTCGGGTCCAGCGGGGCGGGATGGCGGTCGCCCGAATGGACGTATCTTCCGGCGGCGTTCGCCTGCCAGATTTCGACGAGGCTGTTCCTGACGGGTCTTCCTTCGCCGTCGAGGACGTGTCCCGTCACGATGATGCGTTCTCCGAGCGGCTCGCCGTCATGCTGTCTCGTCAGATCGTGGTCGAGGTCTCGAACCCTGCCGTGACCGTACGCGGGACCGGTGATCTCGGAGAGGGTGCGAGACTGGATGGCGAGCGGCCTGTCCGGCGCCCGGAGCCGCGTGGCTTTGTAGCCGGGATAGAGGTAATTTGGGTCTCCGCCGAGTTTGGTTTCGGCTTGCTCCGTCACGAATACTCCCTTCAGGCGGCTTCCACGACCATCGCGATTCCCTGCCCCACGCCTATGCACATCGTCGCGAGGCCATACTGCACATCTTCTCTCCGCTTCATCTCATGCACTAGCGTCGTGAGTATTCGCGCTCCCGAACATCCGAGCGGATGCCCGATGGCGATGGCTCCTCCGTTCGGGTTGAGCCTTTCGTCATCGGCTTCCATCCCCCACTCGTGGATGACGGCGAGCGATTGCGCCGCGAACGCCTCGTTGAGTTCCACGAGACCGAGGTCGGAGAAGGAGATGCCCGCCCGAGAAAGCGCCTTCTTCGTCGCGGGCACGGGCCCGATGCCCATGACCCTCGGCGGCACTCCGGCTGAGGCGACGCTCTTTATCTTCGCCATCGGTTCGAGACCATGAGCTTCGGCGTATTGCTTCGAGACGATGAGAAGCGCGGCGGCCCCGTCGTTGAGGGGGCTGGAATTGCCCGCCGTAACCGAGCCGTCTTTTTTGAAGACGGGCTTGAGTTTCGCGAGCGTCTCCATCGAGCTGTCGCGGCGCGGTCCCTCGTCGGCCTCGACGACGGTCTCGCTCTTTCGCGTTTTCACCGTGACCGGGACGATCTCATCCCGGAACCGTTTCGCGTCCTGCGCGGCGACGGCTTTTTGGTGGCTGAGAAGCGCGAAGCGATCCTGCTTTTCGCGGGAGATGTCGTACTCTCTAGCGAGACCTTCCGGCTCGTTTTCGTCCGGGGTTACACCGAAGCGTTCCTGCGCCAGATTCTCGGCGGTCACCCCGAGCGAGTCGGTGTGGCCCATCTCCTCCATCTTCGGGTTGACGAAGCGCCAGCCCAAAGCGGTGTCTTCGGCCTCGAACGCTCCCGCCGGATACGCCCTTTCCGGCTTGGGCATCGCCCACGGGGCGCGGCTCATGGACTCGACGCCGCCCGCGACGTACACGTCGGCCTCGCCGAGCATGAGCGCGCGCGACGCCTCGGCGACCGCTTCGAGGCCCGACCCGCACAGCCGGTTCACCGTCGCCCCGGCCACCTCGACCGGGAAACCAGCCAAAAGCGAAGACATCCTCGCCACATTGCGCGAGTCCTCCCCCACCCCGTTCGTGCACCCGAAATACACGTCCTCGACCTTCGAGGCGGGTACTCCGGTTCGCTCCATCAGTTTTTCGAGGACGATCGCTCCGAGGTCGTCGGGACGCACCGGAGCCAATGCTCCTCCGTGGCGTCCGACCGGGGTTCTCACGGCCTCGACTATGTACGCTTCGTTAGCTCCTCCGTATGCCATTAATGGCTCCTTTCTCAAATACGGTGAGTAGTGAGTAGAAAAAACACTATTCACTGGAGAGCGAAGCTCTCCCCTTCGCCGCCTCGGTCCTCTCGCGGAGGTCGCGCAACACGCGCAGCTCTTTTTCCTGCGGCTCTTCGGTGATCTCCGGATTATCCACCACCTTCAGGTCCCAGCCCGTCGCTTCCTTCGCCTGCTCGACGGTGGCTTTGGGATGGAGAGCGACGAGGGTGAGTTCCTTTGTTTCCGGGTTGGGGCGGAGGACGCCGAGGTCGGTTATGACGACGGAAGGGCCGGCGCCGGGATAGCCGAGCTTCTCCCTCGAATCCCCGCCGTCGGCGTACCCGACGGAGGTGACGAACGAGAGTTTCTCGACGAATGCCCGCGGGGATTGGCGGAGCATCACGATGACCTCCCTAGCGGAGGCGGCGATCTCCGGCGCGCCTCCGGCTCCGGGGAGGCGGACTTTCGGTTCGTCGTAGTCCCCGATGACCGTGGTGTTTATGTTTCCGAATTTGTCTATCTGGGCGGCTCCGAGAAATCCCGCGTCCACTCTTCCGGCCTGGAGCCAGTAGTTGAATATTTCCGGCACCGAAACGACGGAGTCGGCCCTTTCGGCGAGTTCTCCGTCGCCGATGGAGAGAGGCAGCACTTCGGGCTTCGCGCCTATCGTGCCGGACTCGTAGATCAATACGCAGTTCGGGGCGTGGGTGGCGCGGGCGAGGTTCGCGGCCTCGCTCGGGAGCCCGATGCCGACGAAGCACACAACCCCGCCGCGAAGCTCGCGCGAAGCCGCGACGCTCATCATCTCGTCGGCGGTGTATCCGTTTCTCCCGCTCATCCGCGCACCATCCCTTCCTCATGAATGCTTTTCAAATGCTCCGCGAAGTCCTCCACCCCGTACACGTGGCGCTCCATCCACTCCCGGAACGATTCGCGATCCCGCCCCACAAGGTCCCACGCCTCATAGAAAGCGTTGTCGCGGGAATAGTAATCGTGGGCGTACGAAGGATACGCTCCCTTCGGGACGACCGAGACCGCGTCCACGGCGACCGACGGAAGCGCGACCTGGAACGGACGAGGCTCGAACTCCTCCACGACCTCCTCGACCGTGACGATGGAACGCCGGGCGGAGAGGACCGCCTCTTTCTGGATTCCCGTTATCCCCCACATCGCCACGTTCCCTTTCCTGTCCGCCTGCTGAGCGTGGATGACGGCGACGTCCGGTTCGAGGGCCGGGACAGCCATGAGCTCCTCGCCGGTGAAGGGACACGTTATGGGCGCGATGGTCTCCGTGATCTTCGGCAAATCGGTGCCGACGTAGCCGCGAAGCACGGCGAACGGCAAGTTCGAGGCTCCGGCGACGTATCGGTTCGCCATGCCGGCGTGGGAATGCTCTTCGATCTCCAACGGACGCGGCCAGCCTTTCTCCACGGCGTCCCGAAAGCGGTGCAACGAACCGACGCCGGGATTCCCACCCCACGAAAAGACGAGTTTTCTCGCGCACCCAGCCCCGATCATCTGGTCATACACGAGGTCGGGAGTCATCCTGATGAGCGTGAGATCCTTTTTTTCCTGACGGATGACCTCGTGCGCGGCGGCGAAGGGGATGAGGTGCGTGAACCCTTCGAAGGCGACGGAGTCTCCATCCCCAACCAATTCAGCGACCGCCTCCTTGAGTTCCAGTATTTCAGCCAAGCGGATCCCTCACTCTCATCGTATTTGTATACCCTCTCCGACAACCGCTTATATCCTCCGCCCCGGCAACGCATCTCGCGGCGAGCCGCCTGCTCCGGATCAAGGCTTCCGATTTCCGTCTTTCCGTGTACATCCCTGTCCCTTGTTTCGCGACTCTTTCCCTCAATCCACATTCTGTTCGCCATCGCGATATATGTCCAATACTTGTTAGGTGCGGCGGTTATACAACTCCGGTATATCGCGCATGGAACCAGGGTGTATGACATACTCCATTTTCATGGAACACTGGCATGGTTTCGGGCCGACTCTGAGTATTTCGCAGGTCTATGAGACGACTGTGGCGGGCGCTGAGTCCGGGCTTTCGGCGCATTTCGTCGTGATGCCTTCCCGGTCGCTCGGAGGGGATTCGTATCTGTTTCGGGGACGTGTCAGGCCGTTGGAGTTTCTGGGATTGCGGGCCGTGGCGGACATACCGCTGGGCGGGGTGGCGCGGAGTCTGGCGGCGTGGACACAAAGACCGGGAGTCGGGAGTCGGGAAGGCTCTTGACTCCCGACTCCCGGATACTTTCGCC
>JBOHBL010000621.1:0-1027 GCA_050698295.1 Rubrobacteraceae bacterium
GGCGTGGGCCGCGATCGATCGCAGCAGGGTTCGCAAGGGGCGCGCGTATCGATCGTCGACTGCGAAGACGATCGCGGGAAGCCTGTGGTGTCCCGAGTTCATGATGCGTTCCTTCCTGTGCTGGAGATCGGTTCGCGGTGGTGTTGCCTCATCCAGTCGATGGTCTGGTGCAGGCCGTCGCTCAGGTGAGTGGTGGGCTCCCAGCCGAGGTGCTCGCGGGCGAGCGTGATGTCGGGGCAGCGGCGCTTGGGGTCATCGACCGGCACCTGTACCGAGACGATCTCCGAGGACGACCCGGTCATGGTCCGGATCTCCTCAGCGAGCTGAAGCATCGTGATCTCATGTGGATTCCCGATGTTCACCGGACCGGGATGCCTCCCCATGGCGGCAGCGATCAATCCGTCGACGGTGTCGCTCACGAAGGACAACGAACGGGTCTGGTTGCCGTCACCGGACACCGTGATCGGTTCACCCGCCAACGCCTGGCTGATGAAGGTGGGAACCGCCCGGCCGTCGTCGGCGCGCATCCGCGGGCCGTAGGTGTTGAAGATCCGGACGATGTGGGTTTGCGCGTTCCCTTCCCGCTCGAAGCAGGACGTCAAAGCCTCCGCGAACCGTTTGGCTTCGTCATAGACGCTTCGAGGACCGATCGGATTGACGTTGCCCCAGTCCCGCTCCGACTGCGGGTGCACGAGAGGATCGCCGTACACCTCCGATGTCGAAGCGAGCAGGAACCGGGCGCGCTTCGTCGCGGCCAGTTCCAAAGCGTTGAGCGTGCCGGCCGAACCGACCTTCAGCGTGGCCAACGGATGGCGGAGGTAGTCCCGCGGAGAAGCCGGCGACGCAAGATGGAGGACGAAGTCCACCGGCCCAGCGACCTCGAACGGACGCGTCACGTCATCGACTCGGAACCAAGAGTCTTCGACAGGGCGCAGGTGCGCGAGGTTGTCGAGGCGGCCGGTCAGCAGGTTGTCGATGCCGATGACCTTCGCCCCGAGGCTCCGCAGTCGATCGCACAGGTGGGAGC
>JBOHBL010000622.1:0-7548 GCA_050698295.1 Rubrobacteraceae bacterium
GGATACCCCCGTTCATCGCCGGGCGCATCACTCAAATCGCGTGTTTTCGCTAAAGAGGTTTCAGGTTTCGGGCATCAGGCTTCAGGATTTATGGCCGACTCGCCAAAGACCCTCGCCACGTCCGGCAGTCTCCATTCGACCTCGCCGGCCACGGTTTTTCCTGATACCTGAAACCTGATGCCTGAAGTCCGGATTCCGCGAGGGTCAATCCTTGCGGAATCCGCTGTGAGAGGGCGTACGTATTTTTGGAGAATTCTTTCAAAGAAAGTTTTGGTGGGGCGGTAAAGGCGGGTTTGTGTTTGGCCTTCGGGTATCCGCGCTACGAGCGTCTATCCATCATCGCCGAATTCGAGGTCCGCCAGTGTGATCAGCGCGTCGTAGTCCTCCACGAGATCCGGGGTGTGGCGTTCGATCAGGTTTCGGGTCGAGGCGCGCTCGGCGGCTGGCGTCGTGGCGAGCAGGCGCTGGACGTCGGCGAGGTCCTGGGTGCGCCCGGCTTGCAGTTTGAGCAGCGTGAGATAGGGACGAGCGAGGACGGGGTGGCCCGCCCGGTCGCGGCAGGGGGCGGACAGAGCATCCTCGAGCCAGGGGTCTTTTCGCGCGATGACGTCCACCGGCATGGCATCGGGGCATGGCTCTCGCGCGCTGAAGCCGCCGATCGCCAGCTCGGCTATGATGCGGTAGTTTGCGGCTATGAACGCTTGTCGGGCGGCGGGGGCATCGCGCTCGTGGATCACGATGTCCACGTCGAGGGTCATCCGCTCGGGGGCGTAGGCTCTGAGGGCGATCCCGCCGATCAAAGCCCAGCGCAACGGATCGAGGACGCCTGAAAGATTCGGGATGGGTTGCACGCTCGTCCTCCGGTTGTAGAAGTTGGCGGGGGAGCCGCTGCCCCTGGAGGCGCGCGAAAGCGCCAGGCGCAGAAACCGCCGGGCGGGACGCTCTCCTCCTTCTCCTGCTCGTTCTGACATGAGATGCCCTCCCCGAAGAGTCTACATCAGGCGGCGCGGCGTATGTTTCCGGGGAGGAGAGCGGCATCTTTCTGAACGCCTTCATCATCTCGACCTTTTTTCTTGGGTGATGGTCTTTCTCACCTCGGGCGCGTCACGGTGGCCGTGTCCGCGCCGCCGCGCCCGTCGCTAACTCGATAGACGAATCTATCGGCGCCGTTGAAGTTCTTCTTCGGCTTGTACGTGAAAGAGCCGTTCGCCCTGAGCGTCAGACTTCCTTTGCTCGGGCCGGAGACGCGCCTCGCCGTGAGGGCGTCTCCGTCGGGGTCGCGGTCGTTGCGAAGGACGCCGGGGGCGCTCACGTTGAGGGTTTTATCTTCCTTGACGCTATATGAGTCGTTGTTGGCTGCCGGGGGCGCGTTGGGCGGCGCTTCCTTCTCGAAGGCTCCTGTGTCGCAGAAGGCGTTGCCGTCGCCGTCTTTGGGGCGAGTCTGGCCGCGCTGGTCGGTGGCCGGTGGCGGGCAGCTGAGAGCCTTGTCTATTGCCGGGCTTCCGGCGAGCAGGGCGTGAGTCCGGGTAGGGCCGCCGTTGTTTGCTAACGACCCCAAGCCGGGTTTAGTGACGGCGGTCTGGTCGTCAAGTTGGTGGAAGGCGGTCGTGGCGTTGCCGTCCCCGATCAGGCTGTGGCCAAAGGATTGGAAGGATTGGAAGGAGATGGTAGAGCCGAAAGAGTTGACGAGTTCCACATCGTTGTTGTTGGCGTTGGCCGAGATGATGGAGGAGAGGACTTCGGTGCTGGTGTTGGCGATCCCGGAGCTCGCCACGCCGCTACCCCTCGCCGTCGGTGTGGTGTTGAAGGCGATGGTGCTGTTCTCGATCCTGGTGAGCCCTCTTATGTTGTAGATCCCGCCGCCTCTTGGCTCCGCGGTGCTACCAGACGCGGTATTTAGCGAGACAGTGCTGTTCCTTATGGTGGTGGCGCGATCGGACAGGTTGGTGAACGAAGTGATGCCGCCGCCGCTGGAGTCGGCCCAGTTGTTGTCGACGGTCGAGTCGTTCAGCGTCACGGTGCCATTGCTGGAGATGCCGCCGCCCACACCGGCGTTCGGTCGGTTAAAGCCGGCCGTGTTGCGGCTGACGATCCCAACTCCCCTCGCGACGGACACCAGGCTGAGCAAGGCGTCTAGATGCCTGACGTCCGGTCGCTCAAGAGTTCTCGAAGCCCTGGTCCTGAACGTGCTGGTCCACCGTATGCGGCTCCGCGAAGCCCGGGTCCGCGAAGGCCTGCCCCGTAAGGTCAACCGGCCCCGCAATGCCGCTCGGTTCCACGATGCCCTGCTCCAGCAAGACCGGGTCTATGGTCGGCCCCGGCGCGGCCGGATCGAACAACGCCGGGTCGAGGGTCGGACCTGGCGCGTTCGGGTCGAACAGGGCCGGGTCGAGGGTGGCTCCGGACGCGTTTGGGTCGAACAGGTCCGGGGGAGGCTGGGGTGGCAAAGGCTGGGGGTTCAGCGAGACGTCCGAAAGATCCGGCCCCGTGGCCATGGCGGGATCGTCGGCCAGGTCCGGGATGTTCGAGTAGTCTTTGGCATGGTGTTCCTGGATCTCCAGGTCTTCGAGCGTCGGGGAGGGCGTAGGCTCCGCCGGCGGGATCGGTGGGGCCGGAGCCTCCGCCGACGGGTACGGGTCGGCCGGGGGCTCGATCGGGTCGTCCGAAGAGAACAGGTTCGAGAGTCGCCCCGGGTCGAGGGACGCCCCCGGCGAGTTCGCCTCGAACAGGGTCGCGTCGAGGCTCTGCATGGCGGCCATGTCTTCGACGCTCTGTTCGGGAGGCTCGGGAGGTAGGGGCTGGGGGTTCAGCGACACGTCCGAAAAAGGCCCCGTGGCCATCTCTTGGATGCCCTGGTCGGGAGGCTCGGGCTCTTCGTCGGCCAGGTCCGGATTGTTCGAGTAGTCTTTGGCATAGTGTTCTTGGTAGTCTTTGCCACTCCCGATCGTGGAATCTGGGGTGTCCTCCGGGAGGCCAAAGAGGCCATAGCGTTCGCCATAGTCTTCGACATAGGGTGATTGCCAGGTACCGGTTCCTTCTTCCCAGTAAGCTTGGAGCTCCTGCCCGTTCTCATCTTCCCATTCTTTCCAGACCGGCTCCGAACGAGGCTTATACTCGCCGTCGGAGAAATCATAGTACTCATCCCCGGTATAGCGATACCCGTTGTTGTTCCAACGGCCGTCCTCATCTTGGTAGACGTCGACCCAACCATCCTCCGTCTTCTCGGTCATGTGCCAAAGGTACTGGCCTTTGACTTCTTCTCCGGTATCGTTATCTACCCACTGCCCATTTGGAAGAGTATGAGCGTTCTCGGGATTCTCAGGATAGTGATACTTTTGGTAGACATGCCACGTCTTGCCGTCCTCATCCGTCCATTCGAGCCGCCTACCGCCGGGCTCTCCCGAGGCTTCGAACTTGCCGCCCCAGGGTATCTCGAACTTCAGCATACTTCTTACCTCCTACCGTTCTCGTCCGTGTATCCGGCGTGCCAACGACCGTCCTCGGATTGGGTGGCCTCGTACCGCTTGCCGTCCTCGGCGGTGTACTTCTCGGCCATCTGCTTCTCCTCGTCGTTCATCTCCTTGCGCTCTCCTGTCTTCGTGGGGCGGGGCCTTTCGCCCGCCCCTACGCCGACGGTGCGTTAGCCGCTCAGTCCTCGAACCAGATGAAGAAGTCCCGGTCCACGAACGCGTTGGCGCTCACCTCGTACACCTGCGCGAAAACGGTGGTGTTAGAGGGGCACCCAGAGGGGACGCCTCCGTCCACGACGGCCGACACGATCACATCGGCCCCTTGCAGGTTGCCCTCACCAGCGAACACGTCCGGGGTTGCTACCACGCTCTGGGGGTTGAAGGACAGGTCGTGGAAGCAGAACTGCCCAGACAAGGGGGTGTTGCCGTTGTTGACGTCGGCCCGTTTGGTGACCTGGCTGGAGGAGACGTTATTCGCATAGCCCTGCTGGACATCGCCGCCGACGGAGTTTACGTCAGCGTAGCCAACCGTGGTCCCCGCCGGACCTTGCTGTCCCGGCTCTCCCGGGTCTCCCGGCTCTCCCTGCACGCCCGGGTCTCCCTGCACGCCCGGGTCTCCCTGGTCTCCCGGTTCTCCCTGCGAGCCAGGGGGGCCTGCCTGGTTCCAGGAGATGGCGGTCTCCTTGCTGGTGCAGGAGCCAGGGTCGTTGACGACCCTCAAGGTGCCCTTCTTTTTGTTCTTGCAGCCGTTTATCGTCTGGTCGGACTGGGCCAGGACGGCCATGCCGGCCACGCCCACCGCCAGAGCAGCGACCAGCGCCACCACCACTACCAGGCCGCGAGAGAGCCGTAGCGTCACCTCGTTGTTCATCTCCTTGCGCTCCTTTCTTCGTGGGGCGGGCGAAAGGTAAACCCGCCCCTGTGTGTACGCTACCGGCGGATGGCCCGTCCGGCCGCGCGGCTACCGCTTCAACCAGTCGGGAGCCGGGAAGGTTCTTGACTCCCTCTTATGGGTGACGCCGGGTACAATGGGGTATATGGACATGAAGCTTTCGCTACCCGACGAGGTGTTGGAAGTCCTCGGTCGTGAACCCGAGCGCGAGGTCCTCGAAGGTGTGCTGCTCCTTCTGGTTGGC
Organism: Rubrobacteraceae bacterium; assembly: GCA_050698295.1. Lineage (GTDB taxonomy): Bacteria > Actinomycetota > Rubrobacteria > Rubrobacterales > Rubrobacteraceae > JACCWD01. Next base: position 4,607 of record JBOHBL010000622.1, read on the forward strand.
GAGGGCAGGATGGACCTGGAGCGGGCGGGCGCCATACTCGGGCTCGAAGGCCGAGAGGCGGCGGCGCGTTGGTACGCGGGGCGCACTCTCCCTCCCTCCGAACTGGAGACGAAGCGGATCGTCGAGGAGATCGTCCACCTCGAGGATCTCACGCAAGAAGACCTCGACCGCTCGGACAGGTTCCTCGACATGCCCCCGGCCAGGAAGGGCAGCGGCTTCTCCGACGTGAGCATCAACCACGACAAGTACCTCGCCGAGGACGATTGAGGGGCGTCGTGCTGGCGGATGCGGGGCCGCTGTACGCTCTCAGGGACCTCGACGATACCCTGTACGAGAGATCCCGCGAGGATCTTGGACGTCTGAAGGCGGAACGCCTCAAGACCCTCGTTTCGTACTCGACGCTGCTCGAAGGCCACACCCTGGCGCTTCGCAAGCTGGGCATCGCCGAAGCGCATTCCTTCCTGAGGTACGCCGCCAGGACGGCGACCCTCGTCAATCCCACCGCTGAGGACTACGACAGGGCCATCGAGCGCGTCCTCCGCTACCCGGACCAGGACATCTCGTTTGCCGACGCCGTAGTTGCCGAAATCGGCACCCGCCTCGAAGTCCCGGTATGGACCTACGACCACCACTTCGACGTTATGGGTACCCGCGTGTGGCGCTGAGGACGGTTCGCGGAAGCTCGATGTTTGGGCAAACCTTCGGGAGTCGAGGGAAGGGCGCGAATCGCGAGTCGCCGATCGCGGGTCGTATTTTCTCGATTCGCGGCTTTTATCCCGACTCCAGGTCTTTTGGTCTCCGTGTGTGATCCTCACCGCTTCACCTTCGATCATCGGATGGCCCGCCTGGTCGCACGGCTACTGCTTCAACCAGTCGGGTTCAACGTCAGACGCGGCATTGTTCGTGCGGTTGGTCTGGTTTGAGCCGTCGGCCTTTATCGTGAAGATGTTGTAGTCGGTGGTGGAGCCGTCCCTAACGCTGCTGAACGCGATGAACGTACTCCCCGGCGACCAGGCGGGCCAGTAGTCAGACGCCGCGGGGCTGTTCGTGACGTTCCGTCGGTTGGCGCCGCTGGCGTTCATCGTGTGAATATCGAAGTAACCGCCGTTGGTCGTGGGGATCGGGCGGCTGTCAAACGCGATCTTCTTGCCGTCGGGCGACCAGGCCGGGTTATTGTCCCAACTGGGGCTGTTGGTGCGGTTGGTCTGCTCGGTGCCGTCGGCCTTCATCGTGAAGATGTTGCCGGTGGAGCCGTCGATGCTGTCCCGGTTGCTCTCAAACGCGATCGTACGGCCGTCCGGCGACCAGGCGGGATTCGTGTCGTCGATGCCGAAGCGCCGGTCGGAGCCGTCAGTGAAGGGTTGGGAGGTGTTGTTGGTGAGCTGGACCTGGTTGGCGCCGTTGGCCTGCATTTTGAAGATCTCCCAATCTATGACCTCGAAGATTGGGGTTTCCGGGATCCTGTCAAAAGCGATCTGTTTGCCGTCCGGAGACCAGGTGGGGTTGTTGTCTGGGTCGTTGTTGTTGGTGAGGCGGGTCTGGGCGAGTCCGTTGGCGTTCATCACGTAGATCTCACTGTTAATGTTGCCGGCCCCGAAGCCCCTAACAAACGCGATCTTCGTGCCGTCCGGCGACCATTTGGGGCCGGTGTCGCTCCAGTCGTTGAAGGTGAGCTGGGTCACGCTCGCGCCGAACGTCAAGTTCGTTACGAAGATCTCTTGGTCCCCGGCCGGGTTGTCGGGGGTGACGCGGTTTCTCGCGAAGACGATGAGGTCGTTGCGAAGCTTCTTGGGCAGTGGGTTGGTGTCGATGGGCGGCGGTGGCGTCCCGGCGGTGGTGAAGGTCCAGGTCTTGTCGGCGGCCAAAGCGTTACCCGCCAAGTCCTTCGCTCCGGTGGTTACCGTGGCGGTGTAGGCGGTGCCGGCTTCGAGGTTGGCGTTGGGGTCGAGCGTCACCTTCCTGGTCACCGCGTCGTAGGTCACCGAGGCGGCCACCGCGTTTGTCCGGCCCTGCTTGACGAGCTTGACGACGCCCGCGGCCTCCACCGATGCCTCCTCCATCGCTTCGGAGAAGGTGGCCGTGACGTTCGTGTTCCTGGGGACGCCCGTGGCGTTCTCGGCCGGCGAGACGCTGATCACCGTGGGCCGCGTGGTCTCCCTGATCACTTCATAGGTGCGGGTGAGGGCGCTCTTGTTGCCGGCGTTGTCCTCGGCGTTTACCGTGAAGCTCTTGGTACCCAAGGAACTCGTGTCGATAGCGGCTCCGTTAGCCACGGGTCCCGCGCAGGACTTCAGCCCCGAGCCTCCCGCCTCGTCGTTGCACGTGTAGTCGGCTTTTACATCCTGATCGAGGGTGTACTCGGCGCCCTCAGCAGGTGTTGTGATCGTTATGCCTGGGTTCATGACGTCGATCGCGCTCCGGCACTGCGAGAACTCGGAGGTGTTGTTGTCGGGGTCGGTGGCCGTGGCGGTGATGGCCGGTTGGTCGGACGGCGCGGGGAAGGAGAGCGGTCCGAAGCTGGCGTTGCCGCCGCCGTCGGTGGTGACGTCGGTCGTGCCGATGAACGTCCGGCCTTCGCCGAAGCCGGATGCGTCGCAAGCGTCGCTGGCGAAGAACTCCAGCCGATAGGTCTTGGCAGCCACACTGTTGAGCGTTCCGGAGACGCTCACGTTGCCTCCGGAGACGGACACCGAGGTAAGGACGGGGAAGTTTTGGAGGTTGTTGGGGCCGGTGTCGGGGTCGCCGGTGTCGTTCGGCGTTACGCCGGCTGCGCTCCCGAGGTTGATGCCCAGCAACCCGTTGGAGAAGACGGAGTTGCCGAGGATGGCATGGCGTAGGCCCCCGAAGACCTGCACGCCGTCCTGGCCGTTGAACGCGATGACGTTTTGCGCGCCGGCGGTCGTGCCGCCGACCGTGGTGTCGCCGACCGAGACGATGACGAT
>JBOHBL010000623.1:0-7881 GCA_050698295.1 Rubrobacteraceae bacterium
GACTACCGGATGCTCGCTCTCTCGCCGGAGGCGACCGATCCGGTCGAAATAGAGATAGTGCCCGGTTCTCTGACCCGCGTCGCGGCTCCGGGGAGTCATCTCGTCAACATCTCCAGCGGGGGCAAAATGAAAGACACCTGGGTGCTGCGGAGGTGAACTACGGCGATCTCATCCGGGATGCGTTTTGGATCTCTTGGCGAAACAAGTTCTTGTGGTTCTTTGGCTTCTTCGTGGCGGGAGGGGCGGGCAACATCTCCTCCAACGTCTCGAACGTCCCCCCCGATGCGGTGAGCGTTCCGGCCTGGATCGAGGACAACCTCGTCGCCGTCATCGCGACCGCGGTCGTCCTCGCCGCGCTGATAACCCTCGTCCTGATAGCCATGTGGCTGATATCCGCGGGCTCTCTCGCCGAAAGCGTGGCGGCGATAGACCGTGGCGAAGAACGCCGCTTCGGAGCCGCCTTCCGGGCCGGACTCTCGAACGTCTGGCGCGTGCTGTTGCTCGTTATTTTGCTGTTTTTGATCGGGTTCGGACTCGCTATCGCGGTCGTCGTGCTCACCGCGACCCCGATAATTTTGACCTTCGTCATCACGGAGTCGGCGGCGAGGATCGCCGTCGGCGTCATCTTCGGGGTACTCGGGTTCCTGCTCCTGATCTCGGTCTTCATCCCATACGGCATCATCGGGGCGTTCTCTTTGCGCGCCCTCGTCGTGGACCGGACAGGGATATTCGGCGGCATCAGGGCCGGATACAGGCTCTTCAGGGGGAATATCGGGAGGAGTTTGCTCGTCTGGCTCATCAACCTCGGACTCGCTATCGGGGTCGGGATCGCGACGCTCATAATCACTTTGCTCCTCGGCCTGGTCCTCTTCTTGCCCGCCATCCTGCTCTGGGTCGCGGAAGTCTCCACCGCGGCGATCATAGTGGCCGGCGTCTTCGGAGGGCTCCTGCTCCTGCCCATCCTCGTCCTGCTCTCCGGCGCGGCCGGGACCTTTTTCCACGCCTACTGGACGCTGGCCTACCTCCGCCTGACGAACCGAAACGCCCCGACCTCCGAACCGGGACAGGGAGTCCAGGCCGCCTGAGAGGTTAGCCCTCGCCACCTCCGGGTAACATCCGAAAGTTCGTATTTCGAGATACCGGAGGGATTTCCGATGGCGGAGCTGGACGGCAAGGTGGCGGTGGTGACAGGCGCGTCGAGCGGCATCGGCGAGGCGACGGCGGAGGCGTTGTCGGAGGAGGGCGCGAGCGTCGTCATCGCCGCCCGGCGCGAGGACCGTCTGGAAGGCTTGAAGAAACGCCTCGAAGAGAACGGCGGAGAGGTTTTCGCGATTCGTTGCGACGTCACGGACGAAGGTCAGGCTCACGAGTTGATCGAAAAGGCCGAAGCCGAGTTCGGCGGGGTGGACATCCTCGTCAACAACGCGGGCGTGATGCTCCTTTCGAGGATCGAGAAGAGCCTTTCGGACGAATGGCGGCGGATGTTCGACGTGAACGTGCTGGGACTCCTGTACGCGACGGACGCGGCGGTGAAGGGGATGAAAGAGCGGAGGTCGGGGCACATCGTCAACATATCGAGCGTCGCCGGACGCCGCACCCGTCCCACGACCGGGGTGTATTCGGGGACCAAGTACGCGGTGAACGCCATCTCCGAGGCGTTGCGCGCGGAGCTGGTCGCGGACAACATCCGGGTGACGATCATCGAGCCGGGAGCCGTCGCCACGGAATTGCCGGATCACACCTCCGACGAAGACGCCCGCAGCGACCTCTCCGGCGTCATAGACATAGAGACGTTGCAGGCCGAAGACATAGCGAACGCCATAACCTACGCCGTCACCCGGCCACAGAGGGTCAACGTCAACGAACTGCTCATCATGCCCACCGCGCAGGCGTAGGGCCACCGTCTGAGAATGTCCTTTCCGGGACCGCCGCGCCCTTCACATCTTCCGGCCCGGGGTTCCTCGTCGGTCTCAACTCCCGCCGCTAGAAACGGGCCGGAACGGTCGCGAGAACGCCGCCGGTCCCTCCTTTTTCGGCGGCGAGGAGGCGGTTCATGGACTCGACGGCGACCTCCAGCTCGGCGCGGCGGGGCTCGGTGGTGGTGAAGTGGCGCTGGAAGAAGTTGCCGACGGCGACGGAGAACTTGCTCTGCCCGAAGAGGAACCATGCCTCGGCGATGAGGATGAATTGCAGGATGGCGTATCCCCACCAGCCGACGAGAGGGTCGAGGAGCCCGGCGAGCAGGATGTATATGAGGATGTTCGTGCCGCAGCGGGGGTGGAGGCGGCTGCTGGCGCGGGCGTTTTGCATGGTGACTTCGCCGTACTTTTCGTAAGCGGAGACCACCTTGTGTTCGGCGCCGTGGAAGCGGCCGATGGAGGTGAAGCGCATCACCGCGAAAAAGAGGAAGATGACCGGCAGGATGGGGAACATGGCGAAAAAGCCGAAGATGCCGCCCGTCGCCCCCTCCGCGCCGCTCCCGAACTCGAAGAGGCTCACTATCAGCCAGAGGACCGCGAGTGTGGCGGCGAGGAAGACGAGGGTCCAGAAAGAGCCCGCCACCTGAAACAGGAGCCGTCCCCAGAAAAAGAAAGAGCGGATGATCGGAAGCCGGGAAAAAGCGAGTATCGTCTCGTTCTTCGGAGGTCGGACCTTCGAGGGTTCGACGTCCACGTGGATGTCGCCCTTTCTTCTGTAGGCGATGCTCATGTAGCGCGGGCCGAAGAGGTCGAGGCCGTCCCAGCGGGCCATTCCGCCGAAGGTCAGGCGCTGTGCGGGGCGTTCTTGTTCGCTTCTCGTGCCGGCTTTCTCCGCCAAAGCTCTCCCTGGATAGATCTGGCCAGAGACAAAAGATAGCACGTCGGGGACGAGCGGATAGAATAAGCTCCTTGAAGGCCGAAGAAAACAAAGCGCCGGTACCCGCGAGGTCCGATCAGGCCGCCGGAGAACGGCGGGTCTTCGTCGGCATCGGGCTGGTCTTCGTCCTTCTGCTCCTCGGCTCCCTCATCTACGAAATAGCCGTCGTCGTCCTTGTGCTTCTGCTGACGATGCTGTTTTCGATCATCATAAGCGGACCCGTGGACTACCTCGAAAAGCGCGGCTGGAGCCGCGGCCTGGGGACCTTGGCCGTGATGGGCGCCCTCGTCCTCGCCCTCGGCATGATGGTCGCCGCGCTCGCCCCGACGATAGAGGACCAGGCCGTCCAGCTCGCCGAGACTTTCCCCGCGTTGCTGGAGACCACCTGGCAGTTCGCGACAGACGCTCAAAACCGCCTCGGACTCAACCTCCCCATCAACCTGGAGCCGCAGAGCCTCCTCGACTCGGCGAGGAACTTCCTCTCCGGCGGCGCGCTCTCGACGGTCGCGAGTTTCGGGGCGAGCGTCGCGAACGTCGTTTCGCTGGGGGCCGTGATCCTGATAGCCACGATCTACTCGGTCCTCCGTCCGGAGCCGCTCGTAAACGGTTTCGTGGCTCTCTTCCCGGCGGACAAAAGACCGAGGGTGCGCGAGATCCTCTACTCGATGTACTCGACCGTCCAGAGCTGGTTTTTGGGTCAACTCACCGCGATGCTCGTCATCGGGACTTTGTGGACGATAGCCCTGTTCATAATCGGGATCCCGTTCGCGCTCCTGCTCGGGGTCTTCGCCGCCATAGTCTCTTTCGTGCCGTACGTGGGACCCGCGATAGCATTGATACCCCCCGTGCTTCTCGCGCTCGTCAACAACCCCATCCTCGTCGTGTGGGTGCTTGTTACCTACCTAATCATCCAGACCGTGGAGTCATACCTGATCCAACCAATAATCATGAGCCGCGCCGTCGCGTTGCATCCGGCCGTCGTCATATTCGCCATACTCATCATGGGCACCCTCTTCGGCCTCATCGGCGTCCTCCTCGCCGTCCCCCTGACCGCCGCCCTCCTCGTCCTCATAAACGAACTGTGGGTGTACCGGATGGACGCCATCGGCACGGACCCGGACCCGCCGAAGGAAGACAGCTCAACCGAAGCTAGGAGGAAGCTCCATCTCCCTCTCCGGCTGCGGCGAGCCTTAAAATCCCTCCGCCGTTCCTGAGCTCCTTCCCGACGAGGAAATGCGTCGGCACCCCGCCGCGCCGGAACTCTTCGTCTTCGAGCACCGCCAGGTGAAGCGGCAACGTCGTTTCCAGGCCGGAGATGGCGAACTCGTCGAGAGCCCGCGTCCCGCGCCTTAGCGCCGTGTCCCGATTCCCGCCGTGGACGATGAGCTTCGCGAGCAGCGAGTCGTAGTGCGGCGGGACTCTGTATCCGGCGTAGAGGTGAGAATCGACCCGAACGCAGGGACCTCCCGGCGGGTTGTAGAACTCGACGGGACCCGCCTGCGGCAGGAAGTTTCGCCTCGGGTCCTCGGCGTTGATCCTGAACTCCACAGCGTGTCCGATGGGGGACGCGGCTTCTTGTGGAATGTCCGACCGCTCGCCCGAAGCGACTTTTATCTGCTCGGCGACGAGGTCCACGCCCGTGACCATCTCGGTCACCGGATGCTCGACCTGAAGCCGCGTGTTCATCTCGATGAAGTGGAACTCTCCGTCGGAATAGACGAACTCGACGGTCCCGGCCCCCTCGTAACCGAGCGACTCGACGAGAGCGGCGGCTGAGGTCATGAGTCCCCTCCGGTCTCCCTCCGGCAGCCCCGGCGCGGGCGACTCCTCGATGAGCTTCTGGTAGCGGCGCTGGACCGAGCAATCTCTCTCTGGAAAGGAAAAGACGTTGCCGAAAGAATCCGACATCACCTGGACCTCGATGTGGCGCAGCCTCTCCAGGTACCTCTCGACGTACAGGGATCCATCGCCGAAGCTCGCCCCCGCCTCGCGGCTCGCGTCGGAGAAGGAATCCTCGACCTCTTTTTCGGAATAGACGACGCGCATGCCTTTTCCGCCGCCGCCCGCGCTCGCTTTTATGACGAGCGGGTACCCGAACTCCGCTCCAATGCTCTTCACCTCCGCGGCGTTCCGGCAGAGTCCATTGGAGCCGGGTGTGATCGGGACTCCGGCCCTCTTCGCCGCGCGCCTCGCCTCGGACTTGTCGCCCATCATCGAGATCACGTTCGAGGGAGGGCCGATGAACTTGATCCCCACGCGCTCGCAGATCTCGGCGAAACGGGCGTTCTCGGCCAGAAAGCCGTAGCCGGGGTGTATCGCGTCCGCTCCGGCGAGCTCGGCGGCGGAGATGATCGCGGGTATGTTCAAATAGCTCGCCGAAGCCTGGGGAGGTCCGATGCACACCGCTTCGTCGGCGAGCATCCGGTGGAGGGAGTCGGAGTCGGCGGTGGAATAGACGGCGACGCTCCCGACGCCGAGTTCGCGGCAGGCGCGGATGACGCGGAGGGCGATCTCACCCCGGTTGGCTACGAGGACCTTGCCGATCACGGGTCGCTTCGCTCCGGGGAGTGGGGAGTGGGGAAAGACGAGGGATCGAGGCGTACGGCGTCGAAGTCTCCAGTCGAATTCAGCGAGAGTCCGTCAGGCGAGAATGCGAGGGTGTCGAGGCAAAGGGAGTCAAGAATATCCCCACTCCCCACTCCCCACTCCCCACTCCCTGTCATTCTTCCGGCTTTATGTGAAATAGAGGCTGGTCGTACTCGACCCCGGCTGCGTTCTCCACCAAGACCTCCACTACCTCGCCCGAGATGTCGGTGGGGATTTCGTTCATCAGCTTCATCGCCTCGACGATGCACAGCGTTTGTCCCGCCTGCACGACGTCGCCCACCTCGACGAACGAGTCCTCCCCCGGCGCCGGAGCGCGATAGAAAGTCCCCACCAGAGGAGACTTGATCTCGTGGAGCCCGTTCGCCTCCGGCGAGAACCCCGGTTCGGCGATGGGATGCGCGGCGGTCTCCGGGGTGGGATGGGCATGGGGAGTCGCCGGGACTTCCGGCATCGCCTTCACGGAGATCTCGACGTCCCCGCTTCGGATGTGGATCTCCCCCATCCCGCTCTCCCGGAGCATCTCGACGAGCTTCTGGACATCGCCGAGAGGGAGCCGGCCGGTCCCTTGTTCTTTCGCTTCTCGCATAGGGCCGGATTTTACACGTGCGCGCGTGGGAAAACCGAACTATGTCTGTACAATCCTCACAGAGCATGAGCATCAGAGTCCTCGATCCCAGGGTAGCCCAGCAGGTCGCGGCCGGAGAGGTCGTGGACCGCCCCGCCTCCGTCGTCAAGGAGCTCGTCGAGAATTCTCTGGACGCCGGAGCATCGCGCATCGAAGTCGAACTGGAAGACGGCGGGACTTCGCGCATCCTGGTCCGCGACGACGGAGGAGGGATGAGCCCGGAAGACGCGAAGCTCTGCGTACTCCGGCACGCGACCAGCAAGATCCGGGCGGTCAAAGACATCGAGGCCGTGAACACTCTGGGCTTTCGGGGCGAGGCTTTGCCTTCCATCGCGAGCGTCTCGGCCTTCGAACTGACTACCTCCACCGGAGACGGCGCCGGCACGAAGGTCGTCGTGGACGGCGGCTCGGAGGCGGAGGTCTCCCCCACCGGAACCCCGAAAGGAACAACCGTCCTCGTGGATCGCCTCTTCTACAACGTCCCGGCGAGGAGGGCTTTCCTGAAGGGCTCGAGACCGGAAAGAGCGGCCATAACCGAAGCTCTCACCCACATCGCCGTCGCCCACCCGAAGGTGGCGTTTCGATTGACCGAGAAAGGAAGAGATTACCTTTCTCTCCCCGAAGCGAAGGATTTGCTGGAAAGGCTGGCGCAAATCCAGGGCGTCGCGAAGGCGAGGGCGCTGCGAAGAGTCGACTACGAATCGGGGGCCTTCGAGATCTCCGGCTACGCGGCGCTTCCGAGTTTGACGGAAGGGAGCCGCTCGCGCCAGACGGTCTCGGTGAACGGACGCTGGGTGCGGGGAGACAACCTCCATCGCGGATTGGACGATGCCTACCGGGCGACCGTCCCGGCGGGGAGGTATCCGCCGGTCGCCATCGAGATCGAGGTCGACCCCAGGCGCGTGGACGTGAACGTGCATCCCACAAAGCAAGTCGTGCGGTTTTCGGACGAGAGGGCGGCGCGAGCGGCGATCTCCGCCGCCGTCCGATCCGCCATCGAATGGCGTCCGCCTTCGCCTTCCTCCTCCCCGAGAACCTCGGAGCGGATTTTCACTCAGGACCGCCTCTCCGCGCCGCCGCGGTACGAGCCATACGAAAACCCCGCCACACGGGTCGCCGAAAACGGTCCCGCGTATTCCTCGCCCCCGCCACGGAGCCTGCGGGAAGTCCGGGAGGAAATAGCGGAAGCGTCGAAGCCGAAGGAAAGGGGAGCGTCGGAGCAAGCGCCGCTCGCCGCGGAGTTGCCGGAGCGGGGGGCGTTGCCGAACCTCGAAGAGTTGCGGGTCATCGGGCAGCTCGGGGCGGGATACATCCTCGTCGAAGAGCCGGAGGCGATGTGGGTCGTCGATCAGCACGTCGCCCACGAGCGGGCGATCCTGGACAGGCTCCACGACGGAGAAAACCCGGCGAGCGTACAAAGTCTCCTCGTCCCCGAAGTCGTCAAGCTTCCCCCCGGAGACGCCGATATCGCCTCAGAGAGCCTCGAAGAGCTCTCGGTCTACGGCTTCGAGGCCGAGCCTTTCGGCCCGAACTCGGTGAGGGTGACGGCCGTTATTTCCACGTTGGCCGACCGGGACGTCGCCGGGGCGTTCAAAAACGCGCTCGCGGCGGTCTCGGGCACCGATCCCGGAAGGCGGCGCGAAGACTACATCCTCGCCACCATCGCGTGTCATTCGGCGGTGAAGATGGGGGATCGCCTCTCGAAAGAGGAGATGGAAGAATTAATTAAAGCCTGGCTCACGAGTCGGCTTCCGGCGACGTGTCCGCGCGGACGTTCCAGTTGCTACCGCATC
>JBOHBL010000624.1:0-1625 GCA_050698295.1 Rubrobacteraceae bacterium
GTGTACGTCTACGCCGAAGGTCCAGCGCCGAGGTTTTTGACGCAGCTCGGCCTCGAATTGCCGTCCGACACCGCCGAGGTCTTCACCGGCGAGGACCGCGCCCCGGTGCCTCTCAGCCTGGAGCAGCTCCAACTCCTCGAAGCCGACGTCCTCGTCATGGGCGTGTATGGCCCCGACGGCTCCGGCGTCGCCGAAAGGCCCGTTTTTCAGGGACTCGATGTTTCGCGGGAAGGCCGCGCGCTCTTCCTCCCCGAGATGAGCCTGGCGAACGGCGCGATCACGTTCTCCTCCCTCCTCAGCCTCCCGATAGCCCTCGACGAAATGGTCCCGCGCATAGCCGAAGCCATAGACGGCGACCCCGACACGGAGCCCGAACCGATAGAAAGCGAAGCGTCGTGAACACTACCCGCTTCTCTTCAACTTGCCGGTCCTCTTCGCGTATCGCTCCCCGAGGCTGAAGACCCAGAGCCCCAGAGGCACGAAGACGACACCCATGATGAGCAGCGGCCAGATGTACTCCCACAGCTCTCCGAGGCTCGCGCCTTCGAGGAGCGCCTCGCGGATGGCTTCGAGGGCGTAGGTGACCGGGGAGAGCGTGGCGATGGCCTGCATCCAGCCGGGGAGCACCTCGACCGGGTAGTAGACGCCGGAGACGAGGAGAAGGAGCGAGGAGACTATGTAGCTGACCTGCTGCCCTTTCTCCGGGGAGAGGAGCGGAAGCACGGCGGCGACTATCCCGAAGCCCAGAAGGGAGACGCTGCATACCGCGAGCAGCGCGAGCGCGCTCAGATAGTTGGCGTTCGAGAGGTCGAGGTCGAAGAACAGCGAGACCACGCCGAACATTATGGCGATCTGGGCGATGCCGTAGAAAATGGCGTAGATGCCCATGCCGAGCAAATGGGTGGCGCGACTGGAGGGGCTCATGAAAGTGTACTCGATGGTCCCCTCCCACCGCTCCCAGGAGACCGTCTCCGAAAGCACATCGAAAAGCACCGAGAGGTAGCTCCAGATCAAGGCTCCCACGAGCAGGAAGGTCATCAGATATCGGGTGTCTATCTCGGTGTCGCTAACCAGCCCGACGCCCGCGCCGATGAACGTGATCGCCAGCGCGTTCGCCGTTATGTAAACCAGCCAGACGACCTCCCACATGAAGTACCGCTTGGTCAAGAAATAGTTTCTTTGCACGTACCCCCACACGGCGATGAGTTCCATCAACCATCTGGGTTTGTGTAAGTTCCGTTGCACTTTAGTCCTCCTCCACGCTCGCCTCTTCGACGGTGTATCCCGTGGCCTTCATGAACACTTCTTCGAGGTCCGGGGCTTTCCCGTTCGTCGAGTATTTCTCCTTCAGTTTCTCCGGCTCGTCGAGGGCGATTATTCTGCCGTCCATGATGATGCCGACCCGGTCGCAGAGTTCCTCGGCCTCGTCCATGTCGTGGGTGCAGAGCAGGATCGAAGACTCGTGTCGGTCCCGGATGCGCTTTATGAACGCCTGAACATCCTTTTTGCTCCCCGGATCGAGGCCCGTCGTCGGCTCGTCGAGGAGCATGAGCATCGGACTGGTGAGAAGGGCCCTCGCGAGAGCTATTTTCTGCTGCATCCCACGAGACAGATGCTCCATCGGC
>JBOHBL010000625.1:0-2505 GCA_050698295.1 Rubrobacteraceae bacterium
GGCAAACGCAGCGTGACGAGCTTCCCTTCGCGGGCGACGAGTTGCGCGCTCGTGCCTGCGCTCCGGGCCATTTGCGCCCCGCGGCCCGGTTCGAGTTCGACCGCGTGGATCACGGTTCCCACCGGGATGCGGGAGAGCGGAAGCGCGTTGCCGACGTCCACGTCCGCCTCGGGACCGGACTCCACGATGGAGCCGACGGTGAGGTTGCGAGGAGCGAGGATATACCTTTTCTCGCCGTCGTGGTAGTGGAGCAGCGCGATGTTCGCCGAGCGGTTCGGGTCGTACTCGATGGCCGCGACCGTCGCCGGCACTCCGTCCTTGTTGCGCTTGAAATCTATGAGGCGGTAGCGCCGCTTGTGACCGCCTCCGATGTGGCGGGTCGTGATGCGCCCGTGGTTGTTGCGTCCGCCGGTCTTGTGGAGCTTCGCAAGCAGCTTCTTCTCCGGCTTTTCGCGCGTCACCGAATCGCGCGTCAGGACCGAAGAGTTCCTGCGGCCCGCGCTCGTCGGTTTGTATCGTATGGCTGGCATCCTAGACTCCCTCGAACAGTTCGATGCTCTCGCCCGGAGCGAGCCTCACCACGGCCTTCTTCCACGTCGCGGTGCGTCCGCCCGTCAGCCCCTGGCGCTTCGGCTTGCTCTTCACGTTCGACGTGTTGACCTTCGCCACCTTCACGTCGAACGCGCTCTCGATGGCGCGCTTTATCTGGTTTTTGTTAGCCCGCTTGTCGACCTGGAACGTGTACTGCCCCTCGGCCTCGATGAGCGTGTAACTCTTCTCCGAAATAACCGGACGAATGATGATCTGATGCGGGTCCACTAGTTCTCACCTCCGTCGCGCGTGAGCCGCCCGTAAGCCGCCCGCGAGAACACCACTTCCCTGGCTCGCAAAAGCTCGTAAACGCCATACTCCCGATGTCCGACGACCGCGACCTCCGGCAGGTTCCTGAACGAAAGCGCCGCGTTGCGGTCATCGTCTGTCAGGACGAGAAGCACCGGCCCCTCGACCTCCATCTGTCGCAGGAGTTCCTTCGCCCGCTTCGTGGACGGATTGTCGAAAGCGAGCGAGTCGAGGACGAAAAGTTCGCCGCTCTGCGCCTTCGCGGAGAGCGCGCCGTTGAAAGCCGCGAGGGCTTCCTTGCGGTTGATGCGCTTGCCATAGCGAGCGGGCTTCGGCTTCGGGCCGCCCCAGACGCCTCCGCCGTAGCGGATCGGGGACTGCGCGTCGCCCACCCTCGCGCGTCCGGTGCCTTTCTGCCGCCAGAGCTTCACCCCGGAACCGCGCACCTCGTTGCGGCCCTTCGTCGAGGCGGTGTATCGCCGCTTGTTGTCAAGTTCCGCGACGACGGCCCGGTGTATGACATGCTCCTTCGGCTCCGTCTCGAAACGGGGACCACTCAAGTCCAACTGAGACTTCTGGCCGCTGCGGGCGTCGAATACCTGAGCTTGCGCCACTTTATTCACCCGCCTTCCGAATTCTCACGACCGCGCCTTTTCCTCCAGGCACTCCGCCCCGGACCCAGACCTCGCCCTTCTCCGCGTCCACGTTGACGACCTCGAGGTTCTGGACGGTGACGGCCTTGTTGCCCATCTGACCGGGCATCTTCTGCCCCTTGAAAATACGAGCCGGGTCAGCCGAAGCGCCGACCGAACCGGGGGCCCGGACGTTGTGCGAACCGTGGCTCACGGGGCCGCGCCCGAAGTTGTGGCGCTTGACCGTCCCCTGAAAACCCTTGCCCTTGCCCGTCGCGCTGACGTGGACCTTGTCGCCCACCTCGAACACGTCCGCGCCGATGCTCTCTCCGACCTCGCCCGAGACGCCGCGAAGCTCTTTCAAGTTCTTCCTCGGCGGCGCGTCGCGCCTGGCGAAAGCGCCCGCGTGGGCCTTGTTCACCCGGCTCGACTTCACCTGACCGAACCCGACCTGGACGGCCTCGTAGCCGTCGGACTCTTTGGTGCGGACGGCGGTGACGAAGTTCGGCTCGACCTCCAGAACGGTGACCCCGACGAGGGTGCCGTCGTCCTGGAAAGCCTGCGTCATGTGTTTCTTCTTTCCAAAAATTGCCGTTGCCATCAGTTCGCCTTTATCTCGATGTTCACCCCGGCGGGCAGGTCTAGGCGCTGGAGCGAATCGACCGTGCGCGGGGTGGGCTGCTGGATGTCTATCAGGCGCTTGTGCGTGTGGAGCTGGAAGTGTTCGCGGGAGTCCTTGTCCTTGAACGGACCACGGATCACCGTGTAGCGGCTCCGCTTCGTCGGAAGGGGGACGGGGCCGAAAACAAAGGCCCCCGTCCGCTCCGCCGTCTCCACGATAGACTTCGCCGTCTTGTCTATGACCTCGTGGTCATAGGCTTTCAGCTTTATCCTTATCTTCGATACAGCCACCGCTACGCCTCGATCTCTGTTACGACGCCGGCGCCAACCGTCCTGCCGCCCTCACGGATGGCGAAGTTCAGCCCCTCGTCCATCGCTATGGGAGAGATCAGCTCAACCTCCATCACCGTGT
>JBOHBL010000626.1:0-1400 GCA_050698295.1 Rubrobacteraceae bacterium
CGTTGGTACAGACCCGCCGCGATGCCTTCCGGCGTCCGGGAACGGTTCGCGAGCATCTCCTCCGCTTCTTCGATGGACGCATCGCCTGAGACCTCGAAAGTCAGCGTGATGGGCTCGAAGTCCTCAAGCCCGAGTTCTTGCTCGATGGTTGCTCGGATCTCAGATACGGAACTTTCGGAGTTCCCGGAGATTTTCTCTGACATCGCTTCGGGGTCGAGGGTCTGGCAGACAGCGATGCCGCCCCCGATCCTGCGCTCCCACCACCATTCGGCTTCGACTCCGGTGAAGCTTTCGTGGACGAGTTGCGCGGCTCTGTCGGCGAGGAGTCCTTTCAACGGCTCGGACATGGGAGAGTTATAGCATTTGTCGGAGTTGCTCCTATACAATGCGATGGCAGGCGAAGAGGGGAGAGCGGATGCTCCTTGTGAAGGATTCCATGACCCGCGAGGTCGTCACCACCGCGCCGGACGCGACGGCGGCTGAAGTCCTGGCGCTGTGCCGGGAGCGCGTCATCCGTCACGTTCCCGTGATGGAGGACGGAAAACTCGTCGGGATGGTCTCGGATCGGGACCTCCGTTCGGCCACCCCCGCGCTCGGAGACCCCGCTCGCGCCGAAGCTCTCGAACGCATCATCGTCGAGGAAGTGATGAACCGCGACGTCATAACCGCGTCTCCCGACGACCCGATCGAGTCGGCGGCGAACACCATGCGCGAACGTGGCATCGGCTGCGTGCCCGTGGTGTCGGACGGAAAGCTCGCCGGCATCCTGACGACCTCGGACGTGATGGAGGCGCTCGTTTACCTGGTCGGGGCGCACGAGCCGGGGAGCCGCCTCGAAATAGCGATGCCCGACAGACCCGGCGCCCTCGCCGGGGTCGCGGGCGTCTTCGGCGAGCTTGGCATCAACATCGTGAGCGTCGCCACCGGCCACCGGCGCGAGGCTCCCGCCGGCTACGAAGGACCCTGGCGCGTCGGCGTGTTCCGGGTCGATACGATCAACCCGAAGGAAGCGACAGACCTCCTGGAGCGAGCCGGCTACGAAATCCTCTCGCCGTCGAAGAACCGTTTATGATGGCGCTTTCGGCGAAAGAGACGCCTCTACGCCGGGAGCCGAGAGCCGTTATTGCTTTTCCCCACTCCCCGGCGCGGAGCGAAGCGACGTGACCGCCCTCGTCCACGACCGCTCCCTGGAAGCCTACGGTTTCGGCGGCGACCATCCGTTCAACCCCCTCCGCATCCGGCTCACCTTCGAACTCTGCGACGCCCTCGGCCTCCTCGAAGGCCACGAAATGCTCGACGCCGACCTCGCCACCGACGAGGATTTGACGACCGTCCACAGCCTGACCTACGTGCGGATGGTTCAGCAAGCCGGCGAGGCCGACCTCGGCGACCTCATGTCC
>JBOHBL010000627.1:0-1058 GCA_050698295.1 Rubrobacteraceae bacterium
AAGTGGAACGGACCGCCACCTCCAGCACCCCATCCCGGACCTCCGAGCCCACCACCTCCATGTCATCGAGTTCGAGGGGCACGCCGAATACGCTCCCCCACACGGGGCATCTTCGAATGGCTTGGAAACCGACCGAAGCTAGTGGTCCGTCGTGGTTTTGATCCGACAGTCCAGGGCGGCTCTGCCGCGTCGGACTTTGGCGATGATCTCTTGGGCTGGTTGGTGCCAGACGAAGGGTTTTGGGTCTTCGTTCCAGTGCTGGGCCCAGGTCTGGATGGCGTCGGTGAGGGCGGCCACGCTGTTGAAGGTCCCGCGCCGGAGTCGCTTGTCGGTGATCTCTTTGAACCAGCGTTCCACGAGGTTCAGCCAGGAACTCGAGGTGGGCGTGAAATGGAGGTGCCACCGCTTCCGTTTCGGATCAGCCAGCCACTCGCGGACCTCGGGTCCCTTGTGGGCAGAAAGGTTGTCGAGCACGACGTGGATGTCGAGGTGCTTGGGGACGGACCTGTCGATCTTCTTGAAGAAGCCCAAGACGTCAACGGCGGTATGGCCCTTGTGGCAGTGGGTGATGACCTCGCCGGTGCGGATGTTCAACGCCGCGAAGAGGTCGGTGGTGCCGTTGCGCTTGTAGTCGTGGGTCATCGTCCCCGCCCGACCAGCCTTCATCGGCAACGACGCCTGGGTCCGGTCCAACGCCTGGCATTGGGTCTTCTCGTCGAAGGAGAACACCGCGGCCCGCGCCGGCGGGTTCAGGTACAGGGCGCCGATGTCGATGCATCTCTCCTCGAAGCGGGGATCGTTCGAGATCTTGAAGGTGTCGACCTTCCACGGCTTCAAGCCGTGGTCCCGCCAGATCCGGGCGACGGTGTCCTTGCCAATCCCCAGGTGCTTCCCCAACGAACGGGTCGACCAGTGCGTCGACGTATCGGCCGGGGTCTCCTGCTGAGTCACCCGCACCACCTCGGCGACCGTCCCGTCGGGCAGACGGGGCTTGCGACCCCGCCCCGGGGCGATCTTCCCGACACCCTCAACTCCCTTCTCCTCAACCCGTGTCCGCC
>JBOHBL010000628.1:0-1397 GCA_050698295.1 Rubrobacteraceae bacterium
GATGGATTTCATCCACCCGGAGTACCGGGAGACCGTGAAGGCGAGGATCGCGCGTACCCAGCGAAAAGGCGAGCGCGCGGACCTCATCCAGGAGAAGTTCCTCCGCCTCGACGGTCGGGCCGTGGACGTCGAGGTGGTCTCGATGTCCATTGATTACGAAGGCGGCGCGGCGACGCTCGTCGTGGCGAGGGACATCACCGAGCGAAAGCGCGCCGAGGAGGAGCGCGACCGCCTCTTCGAGGTCTCGCTCGACCTGCTCGGCGTCGCGGGCGTGGATGGGTACTTCAAGCGCGTGAACCCGGCCTTCGAGGAGACTTTGGGCTACTCCCGCGAGGAGCTGCTCGCGAAACCGTTCGTCGAGTTCGTCCACCCCGAGGACCGGGCGGCGACCGTGAGCGAGCTGGAAGGTTTGAGAAGGGGCGTAAGGACGGCGTACTTCGAGAACCGCTATCTGCGCGAGGACAGCTCGGTGGTGTGGCTGGAGTGGAAGGCGGTTCCGGTGATCGAGGAAGACCTCATCTACGCGACCGCCCGCGACGTCACGGAGCGCAAGCGGGCGGAGGAGGCGCTGGGGCGGCGGGACGCCATCCTCCGGGCCGTGGCGTTCGCGGCGGAGCGTTTCCTCGAAAGGGCGGGTTCGTGGGGGGAGAGCGCGGACGAAGTCCTCGCCCGCCTCGGGCGCGCCGCGGGGACGAGCCGCGTGTATATCTACGAGAACGTCACGACCGCGGACGGTGTCACTCCGACAAAAAGGCACGAGTGGCTCTCGGAGGGCGTCGAGGCCGGGGCGGACAACCCCGCGGAGATGAACCTCCCGCACGGAGCCCCGGACTTTGGCAGATGGGCGGAGGTTCTCGGGCGGGGAGAGCCGTTGCACGGTTGCGCGCGGGAGTTCCCCGAAGAAGAGCGGCCGTTTCTCGAGGCGGAAGGCGTGCTCTCTATCGCGCTCATGCCGGTGTTCGTCGAAGGAGAGTGGTGGGGTCTCATCGGCTTCGACGAGTGCGAGGAGGAGCGCGAATGGTCGGGGGCGGAGATCGAGGCGCTCGAAGCCGCCGCCGACACTTTGGGCGCCGCCATCCAGCGCGAGCGGGCCGGGGAGGCGATCCGCCAGAGTGAGCAGCTTTATCGGGCGGTGGTCCAGCAGGCCGCGGAGGGCATCTGCCTCGTCGATGTCGAAACCAGGCGATTCGTCGCCTCCAACCCCGCCTTCCGCGAGATGCTCGGCTATTCGGAGGAGGATCTCGAGTCCATGACGCTCTACGACATCGCTGCCCACGAGAAGGAGAGCGTCGACTCCAACGTCCAGATTGCCCTGGAGGAGGGGAGGCGTTTCGTGGGCGGGCGCAGGTACCGCCGCAAGGACGGGACGCTCGCGGACGTGGAGGTGAGCGGGATCC
>JBOHBL010000629.1:0-1185 GCA_050698295.1 Rubrobacteraceae bacterium
CGCCTGGCGCGGTGAGGCTATTTCTCCCTCTCCCCTCGCGGGAGAGGGCGGGGGTGAGGGGGAGTACAAAGACATCCCCGGCTTCTGCAAGAGCGCCACGCTCGAAGAGATCCGCAAGCACGGCCACGTGCTCACCCCCGGCCGCTACGTCGGCGCCGAAGCGCAGGACGACGACGGGGAGCCGTTCGAGGAGAAGATGAAGCGGCTCACGGCGACTCTTCGGGAACAGCAGGCGGAAGCCGCGAAGTTGGATGCCACCATCGCCGCCAACCTGAAGGAGCTGGGGTATGGCGGGTGAGTGGCGGGAAGTAGCCATGGGCGAGCTCGCCGAGATATTCGACGGACCTCACGCAACTCCGCCCAAGACCAGTGATGGTCCGATCTTCCTTGGAATCTCGAATCTCGCGCAGGGGCGCCTCAACCTAGCGAACACCGAGCATCTGTCCGAGGGAGACTACACGCGTTGGACGCGGCGCGTAGAGCCGCAAACAGGTGACGTAGTCTTTTCCTACGAAACTCGCCTCGGGGAGGCCGCTTCCATCCCGTCTGGTTTGCGCTGCTGTCTTGGTCGACGAATGGGGCTACTGCGGGCACGCGCCGGCAAGGTTGATAAACGATTTCTCCTGTACGCGTATCTCGGGCCGCAATTCCAAGAGACTCTGCGCTCGCGCACTATCCACGGAAGCACCGTCGATCGGATTCCCTTGATCCACATGCCAGGCTTTCCGATCGCGGTGCCGGACAGCATCGACGAACAGCGCGCCATTGCCTACATCCTCGGCACGCTGGACGACAAGATCGAGCTGAATCGGCGGATGAACGAGACGCTGGAGGCGATGGCGCGGGCGCTCTTCAAGTCGTGGTTCGTGGACTTCGACCCCGTCCGCGCCAAGGCTGAAGGCCGCGAGCCCGACCTTTCCAAACCCATCGCCGACCTCTTCCCCGACCGCTTCGAGGACTCGGAGCTGGGGAAGGTTCCGAAGGGGTGGGAGGTCACTCAACTTGACGACCTCGCCGACATTCAAGGAGGCAAGCAGCTACCCACTGAAGAGTGCAGGCCGATG
Source organism: Rubrobacteraceae bacterium (assembly GCA_050698295.1). Classification (GTDB taxonomy): domain Bacteria; phylum Actinomycetota; class Rubrobacteria; order Rubrobacterales; family Rubrobacteraceae; genus JACCWD01. Next base: position 1,065 of record JBOHBL010000629.1, read on the forward strand.
GGCATGTTCCCGGTGTTTGGAGCCAACGGGATCATGGGCTACGCAGAGCGCAGCACTCACAAAGAGTTCGTCATTGCCTTCGGGCGTGTCGGCGCTTACTGCGGTTCCGTTCGCTGGGGGT
>JBOHBL010000630.1:0-2181 GCA_050698295.1 Rubrobacteraceae bacterium
CCCTACTCCCCGTCCCCAAAGGGGACACCTTGGCTAACATCGGCAGACCACCGTGCGATGAAGGGGTCATAAGGACCGGGAGAGCTTCGGCGCCCTGTGGGAGAAGCTCCGAGCCGTGGGTGCTTGCGGCGACCATCCTCGGTTCGGCGATGGCGTTCATCGACGGGACGGTCGTGAACGTTGCCTTGCCGCAAATTCAGGACCGGCTCGGGGCCGACGCGGCGGACGCGCAGTGGATCGTGGAGTCGTACGCGCTGATGCTCGCGGCTCTGATCCTGGTCGGCGGTTCTCTGGGGGACCATTTCGGACGAAGGAAGATTTTTTGCATCGGGGTCGGCGTCTTCGCGTTGGCTTCGGTGTGGTGCGGGCTCGCGACGAGCCCGGAGCAGTTGATCGCGGCTCGGGGAGTTCAGGGGGTCGGCGGGGCGATGCTCGTGCCGGGGTCGCTGGCGATTATCAGCGCGTCGTTCGATGAAGCGCGCCGCGGGAAGGCGATAGGGACGTGGAGCGGGTTCTCGGGGATCACCGCCGCCCTCGGTCCAGTCCTCGGAGGGTTCCTGGTCGAGAACGTCTCGTGGCGGGCGGCTTTCCTGATAAATATTCCGCTCGCCGCGATAGTACTTTTTATCGCCATACGCCACGTCCCCGAGAGCCGCGACCCGGATGCGAGGAGCCTGGATGTTCCGGGCGCGCTGCTCGCCACGCTCGGGCTCGGGGGAGTCGTCTTCGGCCTGATCGAGTCGTCTTCGAGGGGCTTTTTCGATCCGCTGGTACTCTTCGCCCTCGTCGTCGGCGCGGCTTCTCTCGTGAGCTTCGTCTTCGTCGAACGCCGCGGCCACGAACCGATGATGCCGCTGAGTCTCTTCCGCTCCCGCAACTTTTCGGGGGCGAACCTTTTGACGCTGCTCCTGTACGCCGGGCTTGGGGGGTCGCTGTATTTCCTGCCGTTCGTTTTGATACAGGTGCATGGGTATTCGGCGACGGCGGCGGGGAGCGCGTTTTTGCCGTTCGTCCTCATTACGTTTTTGCTTTCGAGGTGGGCTGGTGGGCTGGTGGAACGCTTCGGGGCGAGGCTGCCGCTCGTGATCGGGCCTGTCGTCACCGCAGTCGGCTTTTTCCTCTTCGCCCTCCCCGACACCGGAGGTTCGTACTGGACGACCTTCTTCCCGGCGGTGGCCGTGATGGGGCTCGGTATGTCGCTCGTCATCGCTCCGCTCACGACGACCGCGCTCAACTCCGTCGAAGGTCGTCATTCCGGCCTCGCGTCGGGCGTGAACAACGCCGTCTCGCGGACGGCGACGCTGCTCGCGATCCCCGTTCTCGGCCTCTTCGTTTTCGCGGCGTTTTCCAATTCGCTCGATGCCAGAGTCGAACCCCTCGACCTCCCCGCCGAAGCGCGAGGGCAACTCGAAGCCGAAAAGGAAAACCTCGGTGGCGCCGAAGCTCCGGCGAGCCTGGACGATGATACGATCGCCTCAGTGAACGAAGCAATTCAGGAATCCTTCGTCTCCGGTTTCCGGTTGGCGATGTTCGTCGCGGCGGCTCTGGCGCTGGCGAGCGCGGTGGCGGCGGCTTTTATGCTCGAAGGGAAGGCTCGCCCCGCGAGCGGGGCGCGAAACGCCGCCCCGGAGGGAGGACCGATGTGATCTCCCCTTATGAGCCGCGAGGCGATGAGTTATAGTCACGGCGTGGGAAAGGGAGACTCACAACACCAGCCTCTCCTCATCGGCGAGGACGAAGACTCTTCGAAGCTCGGCGTCGTGAGGGCCAGGTTCATCTCGCGCGAGCGGATGTCTTTCGACGACCTCATCTCCGGGCATTCCTCGATGCGGGTCCTCACCTACTCGAACAGCGTCTCGCTGGTCTCGCGGGCGGCGGAGAAGGTCGAACGGCTGGAAGTCGTCTTCGGGCGCGAGGAGATCATAGGCGGGATGAACGCCTATTTCCAGTTCCAGGAACAGCTCGTCAAAGAGATTCGAGACGAAGCAAGAGGGAAGGACGTGCTGGAGCGCAAGATATCCTCCGAAGACGTGAAGCTCTTCGTGGTCAAGGAAATGGTCAACCACGAGAAGCTGTTCCTGCTGGAAGGGGAGCGCGGCAGGAGGGTCATCACCGGCTCGGCGAACTTCTCGGAGAGAGCGTACTCCGGGACGCAGAACGAGAGCTACATCTGCTTCGACG
>JBOHBL010000631.1:0-2325 GCA_050698295.1 Rubrobacteraceae bacterium
GTGAACTCCCGTCCGGCCCACTCGGCGCGGTTGTAGGAGCGGTCGCGGGTCGTCCCCGGCTCCTCGGCGACGACCGCGGAGCGGCGTCCGATCACCCGGTTGACAAAAGAGCTCTTGCCGACGTTCGGAGCCCCCACCACCGCCACCACCGGGAGACGACTCATCGTTTCTCCGGCAGAGCGTAGATATCCTTCAATACCCTCTCCGCCGACTGCCGGTACTCCACTCCGCCTCGTATTGCATTATCCATAGTCATCGGGTCACCTATGTAGGCGTGGAGTTTTTCGCCTTTGAGGCGGGCGGAGGGGGGCGGGACCCTTCCGATAAAGACGGGAAGGACGGGAGCGTTGCTCCGGACGGCGAGCATTATGGCGCCGCTTTTGGGTTCGCCGGGGTCCTTGTTTTTCTGGCGGGTGCCTTCGGGGAAGATGCCGAGCGCCCAGCCTTCGGCCAGGTAGCCGAGGGCTGCGCGCAGGGCGGAGCGTCCGCCTCCCTCGCGGTCGACCGGGAAGGCTCCGATGAGGTTGATGAATTTGCGGAGAATCGGGATGAACAGTTCTTTCTTCGCCATCCACTGGACGCGGCGCGGGACGGCCATGCACACGAAGACCGGGTCGAAAAGGCGGTGGTGGTTGGCGGCGATGATCACGGCTCCCTTCGGCGGGACTTTTTCCTCCCCATGCACGGTGAAGCCGAGGAAGAAGCGGCCCAGAGCCAGGACAACGCGCCGGAAGAGAGCGTAGCGGCGGGACATCCCCGTGGGCGAGAGCGTCGGCAACTACGATTCCTTCCCGAGAGCTTGCGCGAGGTGGAGGATATCGGTCGCCACGTCGTCCAGGGTCATCGAGGTGGTGTCGAGGGCTATGGCGTCTTCGGCGGGCTTGAGCGGAGAGGCGGCGCGCTCGGTGTCCTGCCTGTCGCGCCGTTTCATGGCCTCGGTGATGCGATCCAACTCCCATTCGCGCCCACTCTGGGCGGCCCTGCGCCGCGCCCGTTCCTCCGCGGAGGCCGAAAGGAAGATTTTGAGGTCCGCGTCGGGGAGGACGACCGTCCCGATGTCGCGCCCCTCGACGACGGCTCCCCCCTCCGCGCGGGCCTTCTTCGCCGCCGCCCGCTGCACACGGACGAGCACCTCCCTGAGTTCGGGGCGGGAAGAGACTTTCGACGCCGCCGCCGAGACCTCCGGCGAACGGAGTTCGCGTTCTGGGACCGCCGCGCCGTCGAGGCTGACCGTCTCGCCTTCCAGTTCGACGCGGCGGGCTATTTCCGCGAGGGTTGCGCCGTCGGAGGGAAGGACGTTTTCGCGGAGGGCGGCCAGAGCCACGGCCCGGTAGGTCGCGCCGGTGTTCAGGTTGACGACCCCGAGCCTTTCGGCCACGGCGCGGGCCACGGAGCTCTTTCCGCTCCCGGCCGGACCGTCTATCGCTACGAGGATTCCCTCTGTTTCGCTCTCCCTGGATGCCACGGTGGAAGTATAAAGCAGTGAGTGGTGAGTGGTGAGGTAGTGAATAGTATTCTTTCTACTCGCTACTCACCTCGCCGGAGAAGCTCCAGGCGTTCGAAGTAATCCGGCATGGTTTTCGTCACGCAGGCGGGGTTTTTTATCTTTATCCCCGGAACTTTCAGGCCGACGAGGGCGAAGGCCATCGCTATTCGGTGGTCGTCGTGGGTCTCGACGCGAGCGGGCCGGACTTCTCCAGGGGATATTCTCAGTCCATCCCGTTTTTCTCCGACTTCGACGCCGAGCCTTGACAGCTCCGAGGCGACCGCTGAGATCCTGTCCGTCTCCTGCCGCCGGGTGTGTTCGACGTTTTTTATGGTGGTCGGTCCTTCGGCGAATGGGGCGATGGCGGCGAGCGTGATGAAGGTGTCCGAGAAGTCGTTCATGTCCACCTCGACGCCGCGCAATTTTTCAGGCCCCCGAACTTCGGCGTACTCCTCATCGACCTCCACTTCGCAGCCCATCTCCCGCAGAACCTCCAGAAAACGCATGTCCCCCTGCGTGGAATTGGAACCGAGCCCCAAAACCCTGACCCGCCCACCCGCCAACGCCGCCGCCGCGAAGAAGTACGAAGCTCCCGAAGCGTCGGGCTCGACGCGGAACTCCCGCGCCCGATACACGCCGGGCTCGACGCGATAGACCATCCCATCCCGCTCGACTTCGACCCCGAAAGAGATCATCACCTCGCGCGTGATCCCAACATACGCCTGCCGCGCCTTCCCCCCAACGACTTCGAGCGTCACCGGCCCCTCAGCGTACGGAGCGGACATCATCAACCCGCTCAAAAACTGGCTGCTCCCCCCTCCCTCGACGGTGGTATGCCC
>JBOHBL010000632.1:0-6632 GCA_050698295.1 Rubrobacteraceae bacterium
GCGTCTCCGGCCTTTTCGGTGGCGACCCACTCGACCTCGAAGTCGCCCAACTCTTTACGCACTTCGTCGGGGTCGTACTCTCCGCCGCCCGAGGTCGGGTTGCAGATCACCCGCGCCTTAGTCTTCGAACTTTCCACTGACTCACTCTCCGCTTCGCTTCACACGAATATAGTAGCGGAGAACGCTCTACGAAGCCTCCCGCTGGATGACTTCTTCCCCGACGGCGATGCGCGATGTTTTTTCCACCGGCAGCCAGATTTCTCGACAGCTCGCTTCGAGTTCGATGGCGGCGTTCGCTCCATCGCCGGAAACGTAGCGGACTTCGCCGACTCCGAACGCCGTCCGCACCTGCTCGCCGACGGAGACTTCGTTCAAAAACGCCTCCCTCAAAGCCGAAACGTACGCCAGCGCGAGCGTGGTGTCCCTGTTCGCTCCATCGTCCCGCCTGTCCGCTACCAAAATGCCCGCGATGCGATAGAGGTTCGCCCGCGAGACCTGCGAGATGAGACACGCTCGTATCGCCTGCTTCACGAGTTGAAGCTCGAACTCCTCATACGTCTCACCACTCCTCTCGAGTATCCCGATCACCCGCGGAAAAGCCCGATTCAAAGCCTCCTCGACCGTGAGCCCGTTTATCCCGCGCGCGTAAACGTGGGGATCCAACCTCTCCTCCTCCCGCCGCCTCGGTACACTCAGCCATTCCTGTCTTGCCTCTCTCGCCTCTTTCATGCCCCAATTATACCGCGAAATACTTATATTTCACTATATTCAGTGAAATTGATTCGAGAGAATCTGGGCGGGTGTTTCGGGTAGGGTTCGGGGTAAACTAGGGATGAGGCGGCATTGAACGGAGGTTTTTCGGGTGGATTCGAAGGAGTTTTTGGGAGAGTTGAAGCGGGCGGTGATCGGCCATCCCACGCTGGCGCATCCGTTTCTGGAAAGGTTCTCCGGGGGGGATGCCGATGAGGAGGGTGTTCGTACGTTCGCCGTGCAATATCACCGGCACGTGCGGGTGAGTCGGCTGTATCTGGCGGCGCTCATCTCCAATTGCCGGGACGACGAGGGGCTCCAGCTCGCGCTCGCGGAGGTCTTATTCGACGAGTACGGAGAGTTGAACCCCGATGCCACCCATCCCGCGCTCTACCGCCGTTTCCTGAAGGCGCTGAACATCTCCGAAGAGGAATGGAAAGAGCCGGTGACTTTGCCAGAGATAGAGGCGTACATCGCCGTCCACTACGGGCTGTGCCGAAACCCGGACGTGAGGTTGGGTTTGGGGGCGATGGGGCCTGCGAGCGAGTGGCCTGTGCCCCCGATCTACGCGAAGCTCTCCGCCGGGCTCAGGAAGGCCGCCGGGCTCGAAGACGCGGCGCTCGAAATCTTCATAAGCCACGTCACGATGGATGTGGAGCATGCTCGAATAATGATGGATGCCACCGAGCCATACGTCCGCGACCAGGAAGGACAAAACAAAGTCCGCGAAGGCGCGATGCGCTCCCTCGATGCTCGCGGCGTCATGCTCGACGGCTTGTACCGGGCGGTGTATCGGGAGCCGGTCCCGGTGTCGGGTGTTCCGGTGAGGATGTCTGAGAACTAAAAGCTAATGGCTCTCCATCCAATCCTCCACCCTGAGTCCCGGCACCCTCTCGAACTCTCGGGTGTTGTTCGTGACGAGGGCCGCGTCGAGGCTGATGGCGTGGGCGGCGATGAGGGTCTCGAGGGGGCCGATGGGCGTGCCGCGTCTTTCGAGGGCGGCCCTTATGCGACCATAGCTCACGGTCGCTTCGAGGTCGAAGCTCGCGATTTCGAGCGGAAGCAAAAAGCGGTCGAGGGCTTCGCTGTTTTGCTCGACTCGCGCGCTCTTCTCGACGCCGTATCGAAGCTCGGCGACCGTCGCGACGGAGACCCCGATCTCCCCGACCTCGAACTCCTCGAAGCTCGCAAAGCCTCCGGCGAACGCCGACGTATGAGGTGGATGCAAATATTCGTGTCGAGGATACGGCTCAACCGCGCCACGGCGGAACCTTATCCATCGAGCGATTCCCTCGCGTCCTTCGAGGTCGGCTGCCCTCGCTCCTCCATGAAGTCGTCGGAGAAAAGATCCACACTCTCATAAAGCGCGCGCCACGAGTCCTCGCGCGGAAACAGCACCACCGCCCGCCCGACCCTCTTCACAAAGACTTCATCCCCCTCGAACCGATATTCCTTCGGCAGCCTCACCGCCTGGCTGCGACCGCTCATGAAAAGTTTGGCCGTGTCCATGTCGGAACCTCCCTTTGGTAGTCACCATAAATATACCAACCGGCGCGGCGGGTCCGAAAGAGCCGCTCCCGGCGCGTAATTTCTGTGGAGGTGAAGCCGGATGTCCGACAAAAAGGAGGGACCTCGGACTCGCCGACGAGCGCGGACTCGTCGAGTTCAAAGCCCGCTTCACCCGCAGCGACCTCGAATGGATATCGCCGCGCGAACGCTAATCGCTAAGCATCTCCAAACTGAGGTTGAGTGAGAGAAGAACAATGGTTCTCTCTGGGGGTGCGGGCTGGAAGCCCGCACGAGCGGAGGCGCCTGTCGCCCCCAGGATGCCCGCGCCCCCGGAGGAGCAAGCCGTCTTCCTCATCAAACACAACTTGGAGGGACTTAAAAGCTGAAAACTCGCATTCAGTCCGGGCGGCGTTGTATCCTGAAACCGTAAGCGAATTTTCTAACACGGGGGTGAGCGGGTGGCGCTCAGCAATCGGGACAGGATCGACCGGGGACTCACGGCCGTCGCCGACGGCCTCGGACCTTACGTGTTGCGCGAACTGAAAAGCAAGTACGGCGACCGCTGGGGATACGCCGTCGCCGGGGAACTCGACGGCGGACAGTACACGCGCATCCGGAACAATACGGCGAGCGAGGACGCCTTCCTCGAAGCGGCGGACGCGCAGGCGCTCTTCAAGCTCATGTGGGGTTGCTACAACGACGTGTTCCGCGACAAGCTCGGCTTCTCCGGTCGCAACCAGCTCAGCGAGCTCATGGAGGTCCGGAACGAGTGGGCGCGCGGCGGAACCTTCACCGTCGAGGACACGCAGAGGGCGCTCGACACGATGGGCCGTCCGCTGAAAGCCGTCAGCGCGGGTCCGGAGGCCGAGGAGGTCCACAAGCACCACAAGGCCGTCCTGCGCCAGCTCTTCGAGTCCGACCAGCGCCGCGAAGTCAAGCGCGTAACCCGCGAGGCCCCGAGACGCCGGAGGGGCTTCTCCCCTGGCGGCAGGTCGTTGACCCTCACCCCGACGTGCGCGAGGGACGCTACCAGGAGGCCGAGTTCGCCGCCGACCTCGCCGAAGTCCTCCACGGCACCGCCGACCCCGAATACCAGAACCCCGCGGAGTTTTTCGGGCGCACGTATCTGACCGAGGGCATGGTCGGACTCCTCGCGAACGCGATGCGCCGCCTCGACAACGGCGGCGGAGACCCCGTCATACAGCTCCAGACCGTCTTCGGCGGCGGCAAGACGCACTCGATGCTCGCCCTCTACCACCTCTTCGGCGGCAAAATGAAACTCGGAGACATACCCGACGGCGAGAAGGTCGCCGAAGAAGCCGGCGTGGACGAAGCCCCGAGCGCAAACCGCGCCGTCCTCGTCGGCACCGACCTCGACGCCGACCGCCCCCGCCGCCACGCCGACGTCACAACCCGCACCCTGTGGGGCGAGATGGCCTACCAACTCGGCGGCGCCAGAGGCTACGAACTCGTCGCCGGAGCCGACGAGAGGGGAGTCGCCCCCGGAGCCGGAACACTCAAACGCCTCTTCGACGAGTTCGGGCCGGCCCTCGTGTTGATTGACGAACTCGTCGCTTTCGCGAGGAACATATACGGACACGATGGGCTCGCCGCCGGTTCCTTCGACTCGAACATAACCTTTATCCAGAACTTGACCGAGGCCGCGAAAAGGAGCGAGCGCAGCCTCGTCGTGGTTTCGGTGCCGGTTTCGGAGAGGGTGGATGAGGCCGGGCGTTCGGACATCGAGCTTGGGGGAGAGATCGGCAAGCTCGTCGCCGAGAGGCTGGAGCAGGTTCTCGGGAGGCTCGAGAGCGTGTGGAAGCCCGTCGGAGCGACCGAGGGGTTCGAGATCGCGCGCCGCAGGCTCTTCTCCTCCGAGATGAACGCCCCGCCCGCGACGCCGTCGTCTCCGCGTACGCGAGGATGTACCGCGAAAACCGGAGCGAATATCCATCGGAGTGCGTCGAGAGCGAGTACGAACGGCGGCTGCGTTCGGCGTATCCCATACATCCCGAACTCTTCGACAGACTTTATGAGGACTGGTCCACGCTGGAGAAGTTCCAGAGGACGAGGGGCGTGTTGCGCCTCATGGCGGCGGTCATCCACGAGCTGTGGAGCGAGGGGGACGGGTCGCTTCTCATCATGCCGGGGAGCATCCCGCTGGATGAGTTCCGGGTGAGGAACCAGTTCGTCCGCTACCTCCCCGACGGCCCGGAGTCGCGCCCGAGGGAGCTTGAAAAACAGGTGAGCAACCTCGACCGGCGCCGCGCCGCTCGCCGCGTGGCCCGGACGGTCTTCGTCGGGAGCGCGCCCTCGGTCGTCGGACAGCACGTCCGGGGATTGGAGGAGGCGCGCGTCCGGCTCGGGCGCGTCCAGCCGTCGGAGTCGTCGAGCGTCTTCGGCGACGCTCTCAATCGCCTCGCCGACAGCGCGGCGTACCTGTACTCCGACGGGACGCGCCACTGGTACGACACGCGCCCGAACGTCAACCGCACCGCCGCCGACCGCGCCCAGCAACAAAAGCGCGAAGACGTGCTGGACGAAATAACCGCTCGCCTCCGGAAGGCCGCGAAAGGCACGGGCGACTTCGCCCGCGTCCACGTCGCCCCGGCGGGAAGCGGGGAGGTTTCCGACGAGCCGCAGGCCCGCCTCGTCGTCCTCGGCCCCGAGAACGTGTACCGTTCCGGCGATCCGGAGACTCCGGCCCGCGAGGCCGCAAGGAAATTCCTCGACACGCGGGGCGCATCGCCCCGACAATACCGGAACACGCTCGCCTTCCTCGCGCCGGACCGCGACAGGACCGAGGCCCTCGAAGGGACGACGCGGCGATTTCTCGCGTGGAAATCCATCGTGCGCGACGAGGAGCAGCTAAACCTCGACGGTCATGGAAGGCGACAGGCGCGCGAAAATCTGGACAAGTTCGACGAGGCGGTAGATCTCCAGCTCGAAGAGGCTTATCAGTGGCTTCTCTATCCCGGCGAGGAGCCGGACGACGGCGGCAAGATGAAGCTCGAATGGAGCGTCATAAAGACGCAGGCGGGGGGTGGGATCGTGGACCGCGCCTCGCGCGCCATCCACCACAACGGCGCGCTCATCACCTCGTGGGCGCCCCGCATGCTCAAGAACGAACTCGACACCTACCTCTGGCGCGGCGAAGAGAGCATCCGTCTGATTCAGGTGCGTGACGACCTCGCCAAATACCTGTACCTCCCGCGAATAAAGGACGAAGAAGTCCTCCGGGACACCGTCCGCGAGGGCGCGTCCGGCGGAGAGTTCTTCGCCTACGCGCAGTCTGTCACCCCGAGCGGTCGTTACGAGGGTCTCGCGTTCGGCGGCGACTTCACCGTTTACGTGGACCAAAGCAGCCTCATCGTCCACCCGGACGCGGCGCGGCGGCAGATAGAGGCCGAAAAGCCGAAAACCGAATACGAGCCGGGCGGCGACGACGGCGACGCCATCAGCGACGGCCCGGACGGTGAAGAGAACAACGGGAGACCTTCTCTTCCCGTTTCTCCCACGCCCGCGTTGCCGAGTTGGTTTTATGGGGCCGTGGAAATAGATCCGTCGCGGCTCGGCGGGAAAGCGGGGGAGGTCGGGGCGGAGGTCGTTCAGCATTTCGCCTCGATCATGGGCGCGAATGCGAAGGTGACCATCGAAATCCAGGCCGAAGTCCCCGAGGGCATCCCCGAAAAGACCGAGCGCGACGTGAGCGAGAACTGCAACACCCTCAAGTTCCGAGACTACGGATTCGAAGCGTAAGGACTGTGAGTAGTGAGGCGCGTAGCTGGCGCGACGCTTCTCATCCTGAGAGAAGGTGGCTTTGCTCTCTGGGGGCGCGGGCATCCTGCCCGCATGAGCGGAGGGGTGTATCGCCGGCTTAGCTTGGAGATACTTAATCACTTCGGAGAAAGTCGCATTCGTCTTTCCCGACTCCCGAGAACCCGCCAGGTAAGGAACTATCCACCCGGATCCGGTATCATCCCTTGCCACCCGCGATCTTCTCCGCTTCGGGAAGCGACTTCAGGCGGAGCATCGCGAGCAGCCCGAAAAGCGGGCCGGGGACGAGGAACGCGAAGGCCCATTGCCATCCGACGAGGCTTTCGAGGATTGGTATCAGCCAGATGGTGGCGACCGTCAGCGTGAAGCCGAGCGCGAGTTGCACGGTGACGGCGGTTCCCACATAGGCTTGATCCGCCAGCTCCGTCACCATCGTCGAGAACTGAGCCGAATCGGCCACCACAGTGAACCCCCAGATAAGTCCGACGACCAAAACGATCCACGCCGATCCTCCGAAGAGAAGACCGATGAGCAGGGCGCAACTCCCCGAAACCGCCATCATCAGCGCGGTCGTCCTCGTCCGGCCCCACCTATCG
>JBOHBL010000633.1:0-2419 GCA_050698295.1 Rubrobacteraceae bacterium
GTGTCGCCACGAGTGACTTCGTGAGCGACACCCCGTCCGTTCAGTTGGAGGAAGAGGCCATCGAGGCGGAGGTTTCGCGTCTGTCGAGCGGCGCGGAACTTCACGGCATCCACGGCTCCGAACTCGTGATCTCAGCCCACGAAGAAGTTCTCGGCGCGGTCGGACACAGGGTAATGGAGCCCTTCCGCATCCGCCACCTGGATAAGCTGACGCTCTCGCGGGAAGCTCCGCCGGGCATCGAGATGCTCGTCGGCGAGGACCGTGAGAGAATGCGCCGCCGCTGGAGAGGATTTTCCCGGCGGGTGAGAGAAGAAGGCTACACGCGCCCGGCGACGATCTTTATCGAGGGGATGAGGAGCTAGCGTTCCAGGATGATCGTCACCGGCCCGTCGCCCACGAGCGAGACACCCATCATCGCCCCGAAAACGCCGGCGCGTACGGAAGTGACGCCAGCTTTCCGCAACTTCCCGCAGAAATACTCGAAGAGCGGCTCGGCTGTTTCCGGTCGCGCCGCTTTTATGAAGCTGGGACGCTTGCCTTTTTTCGTGTCGCCGAGCAGCGTGAACTGCGAGACGGCGAGGACTTCGCCGCCGATGTCCATCACGCTCAGGTTCATCTTTGCGTCCTCGTCGTTGAAAATTCGCAAGCCGACGACCTTCTCCGCGAGCCAGTCGGCCTGTTCTTTCGTATCTCCTTCCCCTACGCCGACGAGGAGAAGGAGGCCCGCTCCGATTTCGGAGACCTTATTCCCTTCCACCGTGACCGAAGCCTCTCTGACCCTTTGAAGGACGACCTTCATCAGAGGGGCCGTCTCCCGGCGTATCCGGTGTGTATTTCGTGCCAGTATTCGACCTTCTCTTCCGGCGGGTGCCAGCAGAGGAAGACGACCCGGCCTTCGCGTTCGTGGGGGAAATCCAGAAGTCCCAGGTCGAGGTCTTTCAAAACGACGCCGAGTTCGCGGATGCGTTCGATGGCGAGGTAGAGCTTATATGCCTCGACGCCGTATTCGGAGCCGATTCTGCCTCCGCCGTTGGAGAGGGATGAGGCTATGATCGGCTCCATGTGAGGCGCTTTTTCGCGCAGCGCGTCCCTGTGGACTGCGATGTCTTCCAGGATTTCCTTGAGCTTCGGCAGCAGCGCGTTCGCTTCTTCGACGGTGAAGAGCTTCGGGAAGCTGGGTTCCAAGTTACCGGCCGGCTGCGAGGCGTTCGGCGAGCATGCTCGGGAGGCCGGCTTCTTTTATCTTCGCCTGGGCCTTCTCGATGTCGTACTCGACGAAGCGGTAGGCGACGAGCGGGCCGGGGACCCTGCCGTTCGCCCTCTCGGCGGGCTCGACGAGGACGTAAGAGGCGAAGGTGTCGCCATCGCGGGGCTGTCCTACGGAGCCGGGGTTGAGGAGGTATGGACCGCCGTTGCTCAGGTCGAGGGCTTGATCTCCTTCCAGGGAACCGTCCGCCGGAGCTGGAGCGACCGCCTTGACGTGCGTGTGTCCGAAAAAGCAGACCGGCACTCCGTCGTACTCCTTCTTCAGGATCGCGAGGTTCTTCTGGGCGGAGGCTCTGTTGATGATGTACTCGTCCGGGTCGCGCACCGAACCGTGCACGAAGAGCGCGTCGCGCGTCTGCATCATCCGCGGCCTCTCGCGCAGGAACTTCGCGTTCTCCTCGGAGAGGCGTTCGCGGGTCCACAACACCGCCGCCGCCGCGACCGGGTTGAACCAGTTCAGGTCCGTCGAGAGGTCGGTCACGGCGAGGTCGTGGTTGCCGGAGATCGCCGGCATATCGGCCTCGCGCACGAGGTCGCAGCACTCGTTGGGGGAGGCTCCGTAGCCGATCACATCTCCGAGGCAGTACACTCTTTCGACGCCTTCGGGGAGGTCTTCGAGGACCGCCTCAAGGGCTTCGAGGTTGCCGTGGATGTCCGATATCACCGCGTACATGGTCTCAGGTCGCGCTAGTATAGCAGCCCATTCCCGGCTGTCAGCCGCCCGCTTTTGAGATTGCCGGGGACCTGTATCTACGATACCATTGAGGTGAATTTTCCCTGCGCGGGCCTGTAGCTCAGGGGATAGAGCACTGGTTTCCGGTGCCAGGTGGCGGAGGTTCGAATCCTTCCAGGCCCGCTTCTTTTCCGGTCTTTCGTTTTGTATGAGTTTGCGCGTTCCACCGCCGGGTAAATATTCACCCGTAAGCCATCGCGAACCAAAGGAGTGAAGGCGGAGTGGCTAATCTGGGTAGAGAAGCGAAGAAGGTCGTGGACAAAGCGACCAAAGGCGGCAAGGGTTCCGGGACGACCGGATCGAAGAAGGGAAAGAAGTCCGGCGGTTCCGCCAAAGGTGGTTCCTCCGTCGAGAAAGCGGCGCGCAAGGTCCTGAAGAAGTAGTTTTACGACAAGATCAGAACTCAGGCCGGGGCAACCT
>JBOHBL010000634.1:0-6260 GCA_050698295.1 Rubrobacteraceae bacterium
GCGCGGAGGAGATGACAAGCAGGACGAGCGGCTGGGTGAGGCCCAGGAGGAGGATGAGGACGCCGACCGCGCACATCGAAAGTACGGCGACGAAGTAGATCCGGCTCTCCGACCACCGCTGGTTCTCGCCCATGTAGGCCGTCTTTAGCACGTCGGCGGCGAAGCGGCACGGGTAGTCCACGTTGGCCAGGGCGGTGAGCAGGAGCCCCGCGCCACCGATCGCCCAGAACAGGGTACCGAACCACGAGCCGACGGAGTTCTTGAGCGCGTCGCCCATGCCCTGAATGAAGTCGAGGTCGCCCTCGCCGGGGATGTTCCGCCCGTAGACCGTCGAGTAGGCGATCATGCAGAGGACAAAGATCGACAGGGTGGTTAAGGCCCAGAAGGAGACGAGTTGCTCTATGTTGGCTACCCTCCACCATCTCCGGAAACGGTTCAGGTTCTCCTCGTCCTGGCGCACCATGCTGCCGGTCGCGGGGGCCGCCACATCCTCGCCGGTCACGGGCGAGACGACGCGCGGGATGTGGGCCCCCATGCCGAAGCCCTTGTCGCGGATCCAGTTGCTCTGGGCGAGGTTGGCGAGAGCCCCGGCTCCGGCGAAGGCGAGCGCGCCGAGCACGGTCGCCGCGTTGAGATCGCCGGGGAGCGTGCCGAGGCCGTTGCCGATGTTCGTCACGATCTGGCCCGTGTTCGCCCACGCCTCCGCGCTGATGGCGGTGACGAGGGCCACGAGGAGGAAGACGAAGACGGCGATTACCTTCAGGGTCTCCAGCTTCTCGAGCGTGTTGTAGACGACCGGCGAGGTGGTGAGCGTCACGGCGATCGCGACGATGGCGATGATGGCGAGCCAGGTAGCCCCGCTCTCGCTCAGACCGAAGATGAATCCTAGCACCGTCGCCCCGCTCGTCGCCCAGCCGGGCCAGATCAGGGTGATGAACGCGGCCGCGACCATCACGAGGCCCCACGGCTTCCACATCCGGGCGAAGCCGATGATCGCCGTCTCACCCGTGGCCAGCGTCCAGCGCTCGATCTCCATGTTGAGGACGTATTGGAGCGTGACGCCGACGAAGGCCAGCCACAACAGCGCAAACCCAACCTCGGAGGTGATGTACGGCCACAGGATGTATTCGCCCGAACTCACCGCGAGCGCGGCGAGGATGATGCTCGGCCCGAGAACCCTCCGCAGGGATCCAGGCTCCGGGATGTCCTTGTACGGCATCGGCGGCAGGTTTTTGCTCGAAACCTCGGGTGCGTGCCGCTCTTTGGTGGTAGTCTCCATGCAGTCCCTCCTACCCTTCTCGGTCAGGTCGCGGATCACCCCAGATCCGCTTTTGAGAGCGCACCCTACCAGACAGTCGGTCGGCGCCTTTGGCAGGATGTCAGGAAGCAGACACAGGGTCTGTCAGGATCCAGACAAACAGCACGGCGTCAGTATTTGGCGGCCCGCAGTGGGGCGCACCCCCTCTTACAAAGGAGCTCGCTCGACGCCACGCCGCTAGAGTCAAGTCCACAAGAACAGGGACCGCAGTTCAGGCGAACGCCGACCATAGTTTTGATCATAACCCCGTGCGGGTCGAGGCGGGTCTACGAGGGTCCAGTGAAAGCCCCAAAAGAAAAAGCCCCGCAAAACGGGGCTTTTCGGTGGCTGCCGGACCAGGATTCGAACCTGGACTAAGTGATTCAGAGTCACTCGTGCTGCCGTTACACCATCCGGCAAGGCGAGGAATTATTGTAACGCCTATCCGCCGGAACGTCGAGGAAGGGAGCGGGTGTTTTCCACCCGCTCCCTCGCTGTCCCGATGGTTTGCGTGCTCGCGTCAGTCCCTCTCGGGGACGCCTCCGACGACTTGCCCGACTGTCTCCCTCGCGCCGTCGAGGATGGGTTCGTACTCGTTGATCTTGTCTATCGAGAGGCCCATCGCGGCGTTGGTCTCCCGCTCGCACATGATTTCCACGAGCGCCGGAACGCCTCTCTCCTCGCTCTCGCGGACGGCCCACTCGAAGGCGTCTTTTATGTCCTCGGGACGGTGAACACGCTTTCCTATCGCCCCCATCGCCTCCATGATCGCCACATTGTCTATGCCGTAGTCGCTGTCGGGTCCCTCATAACCGATGTCCACCGCGTAGTTCATGTCGTAGTTCTGCTCGCCCTGGCGGATGAGGCCCATGTACGCGTTGTTGAGCATCGCGAGCACGTACGGAATTTTGTACTGAACCGCGACGGCTATTTCTTCCATCAAGAACTGGAACGAATAGTCCCCCACGACGCCGACGACGAGGTTGTCGGGCCTCCCGAGCTTGACCCCAATGCACGCCGGGACCTCCCAGCCGAGGGGTCCGGCCTGCCCGCAGCAGAGGTAGTGGCGCGGCTTGTACGTCTTCTGGAACTGTCCACCGAATATCTGGTAAAGCCCGATGGCCGTGACGAAGATCGCGTCCTCGTCGAAGTACTCATTCACTTCCTGATAAACCCGCTGCGGCTTGACCGGCACGTCGTCGAAGTCGGTCTTTCTGAGGAGCGTCGAGCGAAGCTCATCCACCCGATCCACCCATGAATTCGGCTCCCTTTCCGGCGTCATCTCGCGGGCGACGCGGCCCAGTTCTTCGAGGGCGAGCTTCGCGTCGGAGATGACGCCGAGGTCGGGCCTGAAAACCCGGCCGATCTGTCGCGGGTCTATGTCTATGTGGACGAACTTCCTCTCGCCCCGGTACACATCCAAATCCCCGGTGTGCCTCTCGGCCCAGCGGTTGCCGACGCCCACCACGAGGTCGCTTTCGAGAAAGAGCTCGTTGGCATGCCTCTGGCTCGTCTGGAGACCGACGATGCCCATGTACAGCGGATGGTCCTCCGGTATCGCGCCCTTCCCCATGTACGTCGGGCTGACCGGAACCTGCAAATATTCGGCGAGTTCGATGAGGTCGTCCGAAGCGTCGGAGAGTATGACTCCGCCACCCGGCATGAGGACCGGCTTCTCGGCGTCCAGGATCATCTCGATGACCTGCCGGATGGCGTTGGGATTGGGAGCGGGCTTGTCGAAATGGAGCCGACCGCCTCTCTTCGGGTCGAAGTCTATTTCCATGTCCGCCTTCTGCACGTCGAGAGGCAAATCTATGAGGACCGGTCCCGGACGCCCTTCCTGCGCCACCCGGAACGCTTCCCGGAACGTCCACACGAGCTGCGCCGCCTCTTTCACCTGAACCGCCCACTTCGTGACCGGGCGCGCTATCTCCACGATGTCCACCGCCTGGAAGGCTTCCTTGTGAAGCACCGTCGTGGGGGCCTGCCCCGTTATGCAGATCATCGGTATCGAGTCGGCCTGGCACGTATAGAGGCCCGTGATCATGTTAGTTCCGGCAGGCCCCGAAGTCCCTATATTGATCCCGACCTTGCCCGTAACCCTCGCATACCCATCCGCCGAATGCGTGCCGCCCTCCTCGTGGCGGACGGAGTAGTGCTTTATTTGCTCGGACTTGCTCATCGCTTTATACAGGGGCAAAATCGCCGCCCCCGGAACCCCGAAGGCGACCTCGACGCCCTCGTCCTCCATCACCTTCACCACCGCGTCCATGACGTTCATCGTGGTCATTTTGCCTCCTTTCAGTCGGTAGCTTTTAGCTTTTGGCTTTTAGCTAACCGCTAATAGCTTCCACCAGAGAGATCCTCGATGATTCGTAGCAACGCCGAGTGATCCTCGCCTCCCCAGCCTTTCTTTTTCATGGTCAAAAGCATTTGATCCACGACCGCCGTCACCGGGAGCGCGACGCCGTACTCCCTCCCGGCGTCCAGCGCGATGCCGAGATCCTTGTGATGCAACTCCGAACGGAAACCCGGCTCGAAGGTGTGACTGAGGAACTTTTCCCTCTTCACTTCCATCACCTTGTTTCCAGCGAGACCGCCACCGAGCACGTCGAGTACCTTCTCCGGCGAAACTCCGCCTTTGGAGGCGAGAACGAGGGCTTCGCTCACCGCCTCGATGGTGAGCGCGACTACGACCTGGTTGGCCGCTTTTACGACCTGCCCGGCCCCGATCGGGCCGACGTGAGTGACCGTCTTGCCCATCACCTCGAATAGCGGCTTCGCCCGCTCGAAGTCTCCTTCCTCGCCGCCGACCATGATCGAGAGAGCGCCTTCGATGGCTCCGACATCCCCACCGGATACCGGCGCGTCGAGCATCGAAGCTCCTTTTTCTCCGACCTTTTCCGCCAGGCTCTCGGTGATAACGGGCGAGATGGTGCTCATGTCAACGAGGAGCGCGCCGGACTTTATCCCTTCGAGGACGCCGTCTTCTCCCGACACGACGTTCTCGACATCGGGAGAGTCGGGGAGCATGGTGATGATGATGTCGCTGTTTTGGGCGACTTCCTTCGGGGTCTTAGCGGCGGTCGCGCCCGACGATTTCGCAAGCTCCTCGGCTTTTTCGGGGCTTCGGTTCTGGACGGTCAACTCGTAGCCCGCCTCGATGAGGTTCTTCGCCATCGGGCCGCCCATTATTCCAAGCCCTATGAATCCGACTTTCTCAGCCATTCTCTCCTCCTTGAAGTTCGAGGTTTTTCAGGTTCGCGTCGCCGCTCCGGGACGCCTCCGGCAGCCACCCGAAGCTGGCGAGCGTGTCTCCGTCCGACGGGTTGTATTCGAGGCCGACGTAGCCATCGTAGCCGAGGACTTCGAGTTCACGGAGGACATGCTCGTAGTTTATTTCCCCGGTCCCCGGCTCGTTCCGACCCGGAGAGTCGGCGATTTGCACATGCCCGATGGAACCTATGCGCTCCCTCAAATTCGCGACGAGGTTCCCCTCCATCCGCTGCATGTGATACACGTCGTACTGACCTCTGACGTTCTCGCGCCCCACCCCCTCCACGAACTCGACCATGTCCTTCGTCGTGTACAGAAGGAAAGGTCCGTTCTCGAAGGTGTTCACCGCCTCAACCTGTATCTCGACGCCTCTTTCCGATGCTTGATCCGCCGCCCACGCGACGTTCCGCCGCGCAAGCTCGAGCTGCTCCTTTCTTCTCCCCGGCTTCTCGTGTCCGACGAGCGCGTTGAGCTTTTCGCATCCGAGCCGCTCCGCAAGCTCCAGCGCGACCGGAACGTTCTGCCGAAACTGCTCGTGCCTCTCCGGGTCTCCCGCAAGCCCGCGATCCCCGCTCGCCATGTCCCCCGCATCGAAGTTGAAAAGCGCCACCTCGACCCCGGCGTCCTTTATAGCCGCCTCGACCTCTCCGAGATCCTCACCCGTGGGCCACCAGAACTCAACCGCCGAAAACCCGGCCTCCCTCGCCGCCGAAAATCGCTCCAAAAACGGTCGCTCCTTGAAGAGGATCGAAACGTTCACGTTGAATCTCATATCTCCCTTTCTGCCGTTATATCGAATATTAGTTTCATATAACGGAAGTTAGTATAAAGAATGTGGAATGTGGTTGTCAAGGGGTGTTTCGTAGAAAGTTTGGTGTATGGCGGCTATGATCCACGAGAGGAAGGAGGTCGCGCCGCGTGTTCCGAAGTTCGGGTATCGGGATCATGGTCTTTGCGGTGTTTCTTTTCGCGGTGATCGGGTGTTCCGGGGAGGTGTCGCCGGAGGACGTCTCCACGGGTTCCGATGAAGCGACGCATGCCATCGAGAGGACGGAGCCGGAAGCCGAAAGGACGGAGGAGACGGCGCGCGAGGCTGTCGGCGTGGATCTCGTGCTTTCCGGCGGAACTTTGATCGATGGCACGGGCGCGCCTCCGGTCGAGGATGCACTCGTCGCCGTGGACGACGGGGAGATTGCCGCCGTCGGTCGGGCTGGGGAGGTCGAGGAATATCGGGGGGACGAGACTTTCGATGTGAGCGGCGAAACCATTTTGCCTGGCTTCGTGAACGCCCATGCTCACAGCCGCGACATATCGTTGGAAGAGACGAAAGAGTGGACGCGGGACGGGGTGACGACGGTGCGGGATCTCGCGGGTTCGGAGGAGGAGATGGCGGCGCGAAAAGAGGAAACGAGCGGGGATCCCGAATTTCCGAGACTTCTCGTCTCGGGGCCGATGATCACCGTCCCCGGCGGGCATCCTTTCCCGATCTATGGCCCGGATTATCCGGCTCTCGCCGTGAACGGCCCGGAGAACGCCGCGAGCGAGGTGAACCGCCTCCTCGACACGGGCGTGGACCACATAAAGATCGTGGTGAGCGGAAGCGCCGACACCGGATGGCCGGAGCTTTCCGACGCGGAGATTCGCGCCATCACCGACGCCGCCCACGCCCGCGAAGCGCGGGTCGTCG
>JBOHBL010000635.1:0-6287 GCA_050698295.1 Rubrobacteraceae bacterium
CGAACTTGCGGGTGGGATCGTGTTCGTCCACGAGGTCCAGGAACTTTGCGAAGCTGTTCTGGTGCAGCTCCATCATGTCCGCTTTGTCAAAATTCTCGCAGTACTTCCCCAGGTGTGGGCGGCCACCGATCTCCTTGAGCAACTCTTCGGCGGCCGCGTAGTAATCCTCGAAGCCGCGCGAATCGTTGCAGACGAGGTCTATCCAAGCGCAGCGGCGGTCTCGGCCGGCGCCGATCAAGGTCCGGTCGTGTCCGTCCGGCGTGAACCGCACCTCGAAGAGCGTGTACGGCAACCTCGACGACCGGTACATCTCTTCGTAAAGCTCGATGAACCGCCCGCACGCTTTGAAAGCCTCCTCGAAGGGAACCGTGAACTCCAGTTCCTGGTGCAAATGATAAATCGTCCGGTTGAAAGCCCTGTCGCTCTCCAGCACGAGATGCGACCCCAGCTTGGCGCCGTAGGCGAGAGACGAGAACGCGCGCAACGACCCCGTGTAAGCGGCGAAGTTCCCGACCCACGCGGCCATCAAAGCGTCGATGGAGATGTTCACGAACTCTCGAAAGTCTCCGAAAAGCGAAGGTCTTTTGTCCGTGCGGTTCCACGTGTTGACCTGGCACAAGTTGGCGAAAGGAAACAAATACAGGCTGAGGTGGTCGTTCTCGCGCAAGAGCCGGTCGAGGTTTTCCTCGACGGAGGACACGTCGGATATCCGCACCCTCTGCTCGACGTTGAAGCGTTCGACGCCCTGCACCACCACCTCCGTTATTATCCCCACCGCCCCGATTCCCCCAATGGCCGCCTTGAAAAGGTCGTCGGACGGGCGGCATTCGCGCGCGTCCCCCTTGCCGTCTATCAGCTTGAGACTCGCGACCGACTGGCTGACAAAGCCCCAATCCCTCCCCGTCCCGTGCACGTCGGTTGATAGGATCCCCGCGATGCTCTGGGCGTCGTGGGATGGCAGCGCGCCGAATGCCAGCCCCTCCTCGAACAGCAATTCCACGACATCGCGCACGCGCGTGCCGCCCTTCACGGCTATCTGTTTCTTCTCCCGGTCTTTCCGGATCACACCGGCGTAATCGTCCAGAGACGCCAGAGTATCGTCCGAAACGACCCCGCCGTTGAAAGAGTGTCCCGAGCCAAACACCCTCAAGCTCCTGGAATTCTTCACCAACTCGACGATTTCCCCTTCGGTCGTGGGCCGAACGAACCTCCGTGGCCTGTAGCGAAAACGCCTGGCCCAGTTCATGAAAACGCCCCCGCCAACCTTTCCTTCGAGCCAGACGTAACGCCCCAACGTCGCCGCGTTGAGGACGATGTTCAAGGTGGTGGACAGCGCGACCTTCGGGTAGCTCGGGAACTTCATCGCTCTCCCTCTCTCGCTCGTGCTCGGTTGCTCTCTTCGGCGATACTTATTGCCCTCCATGTTACATTACGGGGCGCGGGCCATGCCGGGGTTCGGGCTCCTCGAACCGAACACGCCCCCTCGCGTCCTTTCAACAGGCCGATGCGAGGTTGCCGCAAACAGATCCAGGTATGTAAAATACGATACACAGCCCGAAAGGAGTCGCGATGCCGCCTGCTGACGGAAACTCGAGGGTAGTCGTAAGCTATCGAGAAATCGGCGGCGCGCTGACTGAAAGGGTGATGGCGGAGGCCGCCGGCAGGCTCGAGGAAGTCGAAGGTACCTCTGTGCAGAGGGCGGCGTTCCTCACCGACTTCGCGCAGGCGCTGCGCGCGATCGAGATCGAGGAGTCGAGGTTGGACCCCGGCGTGCTGGCGGTTCCGCGCAACCGCACGGCTTCTTTGCTGTTGAGCTTGCTGGCGGAGGAGCCGCCGGAGGGAAGCTCGCGCGAAGCTCTGAGATCCGGCGGCTCCGAACTCAAATTCTCAAACAGCGACATCTGGGGCTGGTTCAGGAGCCTGTTCACCTGGATCGGAAGAATTCGACCCCATCACATCATACGCCCGCCGCGCGCGGAGCCGACGCGGTTGCCCGAGAAAGCCCGGGTGGGGCTGCTGGGCGACTGGGGCACTGGGCTCTACGGAGCCGTGCCGTGCGCCCAAAGCATCAAGCGCGACCGGGAACCCTTCGACCTGCTGATGCACCTCGGGGACGTCTACTACTCGGGGACCAACGACGAAGTGCAGGATCGGTTTCTGGACCTCTGGCCGCACCGGGAAGGCGCGATCAACCGGGCGATCAACTCGAACCACGAGATGTATTCCGGCGGCCACGCTTACTTCGACGGGACGCTTCCGGCATTCGCTCAAGATGCCAGCTACTTCGCGCTCCAGAACGAAAACTGGCTCCTCGTCGGACTCGACGTCGCGCACACCGACCACGACCTCGACGACGAGCAGGTGAAGTGGCTGGAGCAGGTCATCGAGGCCGCCGATGGCAGGAAGGTCGCGCTCTTCTCCCACCACCAGCTCTTCTCGCGCTTCGACGGGCAGGGGCCAAAGCTCGCGAAAAAGCTCGGCGGGCTCCTGGCGTCGGGGAGGATCTTCGCCTGGTACTGGGGACACGAGCACCGCTGCATCCTGTACGAACCCGACCCGCGCTACGGCGGCCTACTCGGCCGCTGCCTCGGCCACGGCGGCATGCCCTACACCCGCAGGGACGTCGAAGACATCCAGGTGAACCGCAGGGTGGGCGACTCGATCTGGCGTCGCTTCGGCGCGAAGAACATGGTGCCGGGCGGCATCGTGCTGGACGGCCCCAATCCCCACATAGACGGCAAAGAAGACAAGTACGGCCCAAACGGATACATGACCCTGGAGTTCGAGGACCGGCGCCTGACAGAGGTCGTTCACACCGCCGCAGGTGAGGAGGTCCACCGCCGGCAAGTCGGCTAAATATCTCCAACTTGAATATGAGAGAAGATATCCTGGGGGTGCGGGCATCCTGCCCGCATGAAGGAGAGCTTTTAAGCATCGCGGGCCCCGCGCCCCCAGGGTGATCCATACCCATCAAACCCGGTTTGGAGATGCTTAATCCGGCGGAACAGCGATCAGATGCGGATCGGCTCGACTTCCGCGGCGCGAACTACCCCGATAGGCTTATGCGCCGACATGCACTTCCACTTCGGAACGCGGCATCGGGCGGACGCCCAGGATTTCGAGCGCGGAACGGGCGGCGGCCTGTTCGCTCTCCTTGATCGAGGTTCCCTCGCCGGTTGCGACTTCGCTTCCGTCGGCGGAGACGCCGGAGATGAAGCGCGGGCGGTGCGGCGGCCCCTGCTTGGAGATCACGCGGTAGGTGGGGCGGAGGCCGTCGGCCTGGAGGGTTTCCTGCAACAACGTCTTCCAGTCGCGCAGTTCGTCGGTGTCGACTTCGGCGGGGTTGAAGATCTCGTCTATCGTGTCGAGGACGAGCTTCTGGTTTATCAGGTACGCTCCGCCGATGATCGCCTCGACGGTGTCGGCGATGACCGAGTCGTTGATGACGGAACTTTCGATCATCTCCTCGATGCCTTCGCTCCGTCCGACGGAGGAGAGGAACGTCTTCCTCACCAGGTGCGCCCGGATGCGCGTCAAATCGCCCTCCAGAAGCTCCGGGTAGCCGTGGAAGACGAGTTCGGCCACGCGGGTGTTCAGGATGGAGTCGCCCAGGAACTCCAGCCGACCGTTGGAGTCGTAGGGGTCGGCGACGCTCGGGTGCGTCAGGGCGCGCTGGCGGAGCGGCTCCGGCAGGATCTCGATCAGCTCTTTGATAGACATTCCGGTTACTATTCTACACTCGTAAAGACCACCACAACATTGTGTCCCCCGAACCCCATCGAGTTGGATATCGCCGCTTTGAGACCCGGCGCTTTCCGCGCTTCGGCCCCCACGTAGTTGAGCTGCTCGCAATCATCGGCGAGGTTTTCGAGGTTGATCGTGGGCGGCACGACCTTCTCTTTGAGCGCGAGGGCGCACATTATTCCTTCGGTGGCTCCCACCGCTCCGAAGGAGTGCCCCGTCATCGACTTCGTGCCCGAAACGAGCGCCTGCGGGATGGCGCGCTTTATGGCCTTCGTCTCGGGACCGTCGCCCGTCGGGGTCGAGGTGCCGTGGGCGTTGACGTGACCGATGTCTTCGAGCGACACCCCCCCGTCCTCGGCGGCGAGCCTGATGGCGCGTTCGACGCCGCGCCCTTCTTCGTCGGGGGCGGTGACGTGGAAGGCGTCGGTGGTCCGCCCGTATCCGGCGACGGCGGCTATGGGATCGGCGCCGCGACGCTCGGCGTGTTCGGGGCTTTCGAGGACGACCGCTCCAGCTCCCTCGCTCATCACGAACCCGTCGCGCTCGGCGTCGAAGGGACGGCTCGCCCTGTGAGGCTCGTCGTTGCGGCGAGAAACGGCCCGGATCGCGCAGAAACCGGCCATGCTGAGAGGTGTGATCGGCGCTTCGGAAGAACCGGCAATCACCACGTCGGCGTCGCCTCTTCGGATGAGCTCGAGACCTTCGGCTATCGCTTCGCCGCCTGTGGCGCAGGCGAGAACGGGGCATTGCGTCGGCCCGGTCGCGCCGAGCATTATAGCGAGTTGTCCGGCGGCCATGTTTGGGACCATCATCGTGATGAGGAACGGGCTGACGCGGTTCGGGCCGCGTTCTTCGAGCACCTTGTACTCGCGTTCCCACGTCGAGATGCCGCCGATGCCGCTCCCGATCACGATGGCCACGCGCTCGGGTCTCTCGCGGATCACGTCAACGATACCGGCGTTCTCGGCGGCCTCCATCCCGGCGGCGATGCCGTACTGGCCGTAGCGGTCCATCCGGCGGGCCATCTTCTTGGGCATGAAGTCCGTCGGGTCGAAGTCGGTGCATTCGGCGGCGATGCGCGACGGGTACGGCGAGGGGTCGAAGCGGGTTATCTCGCCCGCTCCGCTCTTGCCGTGGAGCGCGGCGTCCCAGAAGTTCTCGACCCCGCTCCCGATGGGCGTGACCGCGCCCGCGCCGGTGATGAGCGCGTGGCCTTTGCCGCTGAAACCGTCCGGACTCACGCGCTCTGGTGCTCCACTACGTAGTCGACCGCTTCTTCGACCGTGGTGATCTTCTCGGCCTCCTCGTCGGGTATCTCCATCCCGAACTGCTCCTCGAGCTCCATGATCAGCTCCACGAGGTCAAGCGAGTCGGCTTCGAGGTCCTCCCGAAAAGACGCCTCGGGGGTCACGTCACCCTCTTCGACCCCGAGCCTGTCGGCTGTGATCTCCTGAATTTTCTGCAACGCTTCTTCTCTATCCAAAGCTTCTCCTCTCCTGGGTTCTCCAAGTTTTTCTGAAACAATGCTGGCATAGCGCGTAGTGTAACTCAAGTTTCTCCACGGATTCGCCGGGAAATCCTATCACTGCATGGTCATTCCGCCATCCACCGCGATCGTCTGCCCCGTCACGTACCCCGCATCCTCCCCGCACAAAAACGCCACGACCTCCGCCACTTCCTCCGGCTCTCCGAAACGCTCCATTGGGGTCTGTCCGAGGATGCGGTTCTTCGCTTCGTCCGGCAGAGCGCCCGTCAACTCCGTCTCGACGTATCCGGGAGCGACCGCGTTCGCCGTGATGCCGCGCTGCGCGATCTCTCTCGCCACGCTTTTGGTGAACCCGATGAGGCCCGCCTTCGACGCCGCGTAGTTCGCCTGCCCCGGATTCCCGACGAGCCCGACTACGGAGGAGACGTTCACGATCCTGCCCCACCGCGCCCGCACCATCGGCCGCAATATCGCTTTGGTACAGAGGTACGCACCCTTCAAGTTCGTGTCGATAACGTCGTCGAACTCGGCTTCTTTCATCCGCATCATGATGTTGTCGCGGGTGATGCCGGCGTTGTTCACGAGTATGTCGATCCGCCCGAACGCTTCGTTGACCCCTTTGAAAAGCGCATCCACGTCCTCCCGCGAAGCGACGTCGCCCTTGAAAACTTCGCACCTTCGGCCAACTTCACGGACCATCTCCGCAGTCTTCTCGGCCTCTTCATCGTTCGAGCGATAAGAGATGGCGACGTCCGCGCCCTCTTTCGCGAGTCGGAGGGCTATCGAGCGCCCGATGCCGCGTCCGCCGCCCGTCACGACCGCGACTCTGCCTTCCTCGATCACACTTCCTCCCTCTCGGCGAAGGCGAACATGAGTTCCGCCTCACATGCCTCTTCGCCTCCGACCGTGGCCTGTCCTTTCCCGCGTCCGACGCGGCCCTTGAGACGCTCTATTTCGACCGCCATCACGAGCACGTCGCCCGGCACGACCTGACGACGAAAACGAACTTTGTCGATCCCGGCGAAGAGCGCGAGCTTTTGGCGGTACTCTTCCACGG
>JBOHBL010000636.1:0-1835 GCA_050698295.1 Rubrobacteraceae bacterium
GGACGCGCCCTCTTCCTCGATCTCCCGCTGCCTCCCGCCCGATTGCTCGTCGAAGAAGGCGGCATCGTCGCGCTGGCGACGGACTTCAATCCCGGAAGCTCTTTCTGCGAATCATTGCCGCTCATAATGAACCTCGCATGCACCCGGCTGAAATTGTCTCCCGCCGAGGCGCTCTGCGCCTGCACCGCCAACGCCGCACACGTCCTCGGCGGGAGCGGCGAGGTCGGGCGGCTCGCTCCCGGCTACCGGGCCGACGTGCTTGTTCTGGACGCGCCGGACTGGCGGCACCTGGCGTATCATCTCGGGGGGGACCGCTTCGCCGCCCGCGTGAAGTCCGGCCGATTGCTTTGAGACGTTCTTCAAACCGGAGGGAGGATTCGATGGGTGGACTTGTGCTGGCGAACGCGCGGCTCATAGACGGGATGGGCGGCATTATGGAGCGGGCGACGGTGCGTGTGGACGGGGGCCGCATAGCGGAGGTCGGGCCGGGGGCAGACGTCGAGCCGCGTCCGGGGCTGGAGGTGATGGATCTCGCCGGGCGGACGTTGATGCCCGCGCTCGCCGACGCGCACATCCACTTCTCCTCGTACCAGACGTTGCCCGAGCCTCTGCGCGGGGAGGAGCCTCGGACTCCCGCGCTCCGCTATTTCGAGCTTGCGAACCACGCCCGCGCCCTTGTCGAGATGGGCGTCCTCACCGTGCGCGACGTGGGAAGCGGCGACGACCATGCGCTGCATCTCCGGCAGGCGGTGCGGCTCGGACTGTGTCCGGGGCCGCGCATTCTCGCCTGCGGTAGGATCGTCTCGGCCACCAGTCCCGGATGCCGCGTCTTCACGACGATGTACCGTCCCGCCGACGGGTGCGACGAGGTTCGGAAAGCCGTCCGCGAGCAGCTCATGATGGGCGCGGACTTCATAAAGGTGATGACCACCGGGGCGCGGAGCGTCGTTCTCGAAGACCCCGAGCCGGCGCAGCTCACCCGCGAGGAGGTCCGCACCATAGTCGAGGAGGCGCGCCGGATGGGAGTCCGCGTCGCGGCGCACGTCGAGGGACTGGAAGGCGCGCGCATCGCCGTCGAGGAGGGGGTTGACACCATCGAGCACGGCCTCTCGCTCCACCGCGAGCCGGAGCTTCTCGACCGGATGGCCGCCAGCGGGCAGTTTCTCGTGCCGACCCTTTCGACCTTCCACAACCTCTCGCAGGACATCGCGGACAAGTACCCGTGCGTTCTCGTGGGACAGGCGAAGCGTCAGCGCGAGGAAGCGTATGAGACGCTCGCCGCCGCCAAAGCGGCGGGAGTCCGGATCGCCATGGGCTTCGACTCCCATCCCCTCGGTCGGAACGCGCTCGAACTCGTCCGCATGGTCTCTGGCGGCCTCGCCGCGATGGAGGGGCTTGTGGCCGCCACCTCAGGCGCGGCGGCCGCCCTCGGCCTCGACGGCGTCGGCGTGGTCCGGCCCGGCGCGGTTGCCGACCTCCTCGTTTTGGACGGGGATCCGCTCGAAGACCCCGCCGTCCTCCTCGACCCGAATCGCATCAAGCTGGTTCTCCAGGCCGGCAAGCCCATTGGGGCGACGACTTTGGAGTAATAGCGGATCCGGTTGAATACGGCGCATCAGTTTTGCGGCGCGAATAGCAAATAGCGAGTCGTAGTTTTCGATTCGCAACCTCAGAGAAGATTGCCTCACGGAGATGTTGTTATACCGGATCCAGGCGGGTAGTTCCGTACTCGGCGAGGTCGAGAGTCGGGAGGTCGCGTCTGAGAGGGAGGAGTGGAGGAGTTGGAGGAGTGGAGGAGTCGGCATAAACGAAATTGCGACTCCTCTATCCCGCTA
>JBOHBL010000637.1:0-2450 GCA_050698295.1 Rubrobacteraceae bacterium
ATAATATTCGGCGTGCCGCCCCCGAACTTCTTCCACCTCCCCGCTCGCATCGAGCTTCTCGCGGGCGTATTGCCGCACGGGTTCGAGCATCCGATACCTCATGCCACGGTTCCCGCCCGCATCCGCCACGACGAGAGACTTCTCCACGAGGCTTTCCAAAGGATCGAGGACGGATGCGCCGCCGACCTCCTCCGCCGCCTCCAAAGTCCATCCCCCGGCGAACACCGAAAGGCGGCGGAAGAGGGTTTTCTCCCACTCGTCGAGGAGGTCGTGGCTCCATTCGAGGGTCGCGCGCATCGTCCGGTGGCGACCCTCGGCGGCGCGTTCCCCGAGGGCGAGGAGGTTCAATGAGTCGTTGAGCCTCTCGGCGACTTGCTCGATGGCGAGCGCGGCCATCCTCGCCGTCGCAAGCTCGATGGCGAGCGGTATCCCGTCGAGACGACGGCATACTTCGGAGACCGACCGGGCGTTTGCCTCGGTGAGTTCGAAGGCGGGGAGTTTGCCCCGCGCGCGATCCACGAAGAGCCTCACCGCCTCATAGCGAAGCATGCCTTCGGCGGACTCCCCCTCCTCCGGCGAGGTCAAAGTGGACACCCTCCACACGACCTCCCCCGAAACCCCGAGCGACTCCCGGCTCGGGGCGAGGATGCGGAGGTTTTCGCACGAGGCGAGGAGCTCGTCCGAGAGCCACGCCGCAGCGTCCACGAGATGCTCGCAATTATCGAGGACGAGAAGAACGTCCTTCGTCCGTAAATACTCCGAGAGCGTCTGTGCCATCGGACGCCCCGGCTGCTCGCGCACCCCGAGAATCCCGGCCACCGTCCTCGCGACGAGCGATCCATCCGAAAGCGGCGCGAGCCTCGCCATCCACACCCCGCCCGGATACGCCCCCGAGAGACTCCTCGCCACCTCCGCGGCGAGGCGCGTCTTTCCGCATCCCCCCGTCCCGGTGAGCGTGAGAAGCTGTGTCATCGAAAGCGACCTCTTCACCTCCGCCATCTCCCGCTCGCGCCCGACGAAGCTCGCCCGCGAAAGCGGCAAATTGTGCCGACCCTCGCCCTCCGCCCTCCATGCCCGGCTCTCGGGCGCATCCCTCGGGAACGCGCCGTCGGATATCTCCTCGTAAAGACGGCGGCTCGCCGCGGACGGCTCCGCCCCGAGCCTCCCGAGCGCGTCCTCGAGTTCCCCGAACTGCGAGAGGGCGCCAACCCGCTCCCCCCGGAGCGCGAAAAGCCGCATCAAAGCGACATGCGCCCCCTCATGGGAACCTTCCCCCGCCACGACTTTTCGGAGTGCTTCGATGGCCGGAGCGTATTCGCCATTCGCCTCATAAAAAGCGGCGAGTTCCACGAGGAGCGAGATATATAAACTCCGGAGTTCGCCGCGCCTTTCATCGGCCCATTCCTCATAACGGTCTTCGGGGAGAAGCTCCCCGGCGTAAAGTTCGGTGGCGGCGCGGTACGCGGACGTGTCGCGGGTTCGCCCGCGGTGTTCGCGGCTTCCTCGAAGGCTTCGACGTCCGTGCGCACCGTCGCCTCGGGACACAGCGAGAGGATGCCGCCGCGGAGGGGGATGTCCGCCGGGGCAAGCGCTTTCCGGGCGAAGTGGAGGGCGCGGTGGAGGCTTCCCGCCGCGTGCTTCGCGTCGAGGCCGGGCCACAAAAGCGCCGTCGCCCTTTCGCGGTGGAGGCGTCGATTTCTGGCGAGGGCGAGGAGCTTCACGAGGCTTCCTGACTTCCGGAGTCGCCATTCGGAGTCCTCGACGGCTCGCCCTCCCACCGACACCGAGAAGCCGCCGAGCATCCGTATGCGGACGGCCTCCGGGGTGGTCGTTCCCTCCGAGCCTCGGCCTCCGCGGGCGACGGCCCGGATCCCCGCCGTCGAAAGCTCCGCGTCGAGGGTATGGTTCCCTCGTAAAGCATCCCTCGCCGCCCGCGCTATATCCTCCGGCTCGGCGTGTTTGAGAATGTACCCGGCGGCCCCCGCGTCGAGAGCGGAGATGAGGTATTCGGGATCCTCGAAAGCCGTGAGAACGAGGACGGACACCCCCGAATACCGGAGCTTAATTTCCCTCGTCGCCTCGATCCCATCCATCCGCGGCATCCGCACGTCCATGAGCACGAGGTCGGGGGAAAGTTCTGTGGCGAGCTCCACCGCCTCGCGTCCGTTTGAGGCTTCCGCGACCACGTCGAGGCCGGCCGATCCCTCGAAAATCCTCACGAGGTTCGACCTCACGCGCTCGTTGTCGTCGGCTATGAGGAGCCGCGCCGATGACCTTTCGTCCATTTCCGGCCTCCCTGCCGGAGAGTCCCCCGGCACAGGCAGGATACCCCCGTTCATCGCCGGGCGCATCACTCAAATCGCGTGTTTTCGCTAAAGAGGTTTCAGGTTTCGGGCATCAGGCTTCAGGATTTATGGCCGACTCGCCAAAGACCCTCGCCACGTCCGGCA
>JBOHBL010000638.1:0-3123 GCA_050698295.1 Rubrobacteraceae bacterium
GAGATTCCGCAGTGTCCCGGAGCCGTCGGCGTTGGCTACGTAGATCTCGTTCGCGCGCATGAAGGCGACCCGCGAGCCGTCGGGCGAGAAGGCGGGCTGACTGTCGGCGGTCGTTTCGTCGCGGAGCTTGGTCTCCGCGCTGTCGAGGCTGGGGTTCTTCATCCAGATCTTGATCCCCCGCTCGAACGCGATCTTGCCGTTCTTGCCAGGGAAGGCCGCCTCCGCCGGCTGCGCCGCGACCAGCGCCAGTAGACACAGAGCCAGCGCCGCCGCAAACGCCGCCAGCAAACTTACGTAAACAGTCTTCGTCATCCGCTCTTCCCTTCGGATCGCTTGATACACAATTCCTGGAGCCGGGATCCGGAGATCCCGGCCCGAAATGCCGAAACTCTACAGATTGTTGGTGGCATCCCGGATCATCACCTTCGTGATCACGTGGTCGTGGTCGCTGGGGACCGCGAACTCCGCTGTCGGTTTGACGGCGGTGAAGAAGGTGTAGGTGCCAGGGTTCAGGCTAAGGGATTCTCCCGACGATGACGCCGCGGTGAACTGGCCCGCTTCGACCGTGACTTTAGGCTGCACTCCGAACGGCGTTATGCACGGATTCGTGGTGCTGATGCCCGCTCCCATCCCGGCCGAGCAGGCAATGACGTCCTGATTGCTCGCCCCGCCTTGCGCGGAGAACGTGGACCACACCGACACGACGTATCGCCTTCCTTCCGGAACCGAGACCTCGATCGGGGCACAGGTGTTAAAGGCGGTGGTGGAAGTGTCGCAATTAGACGCGCGAGCACTCGCGTGAACCGTCCTGACGGCGAAGGCGCCGGAGTCCTTGCCGTCCACGGTGTCGGCGTCTATGTCGAGGGCATCGTGTGCCGCCTTCGTGTGGTCCGCCTCATTCACGAACCGGGCGTCGCTCTCATCCTCTGTGAAGTAGCTGTCGTCGTGGTCGTGGCCGGATGCGGCGAACGAGGCGGCGTCCTGTCCATCCACCTCGTCGGCGTTGAGGTTGGCGACCGGAGCCGAGGAGTTGACCCTCAGCGGAGGGCCGGAGCCGACCTTCAAGCTCAGCGCGGGACCGACGCCCTTCTTTATGAGCGTCGTGACCTTCGTGGCTACGTTGCCCTTGCCGAGCAGGAACGGCTTGCCGTTGGCGGCGAAGGCCATCGAGGCGGCACCCACCACCATCGCCAGAATCACCGAAAGACCGACCAAAAACACCGTCGCCCTCCCCACCCACATCACCTTCGCCGAAATCCTCTTCATCTCCTTGTCTCCTTTCTTTCCTCCGTCTTCGCGCCCACTCTTTTTGGTCCTCGCGCCGCAGTTACCTTCTCTTCTTCGGGGCGTAGCGGATGGCGTCCCGGTACACGGCGGAAACATTGCCCGCCCGATCCTCGAACCTCACGTACACCGTCTTCACCCCGGCCTTCTTGCCCGAGAGCTTCCACGCCTTGCTCCTCGCGAACGGTCGCCAGGCCAAGCATCCCGGCTTGTTCGAGACGCACATCCGCGAGACGCCGCTGCCGGAGTCGGAGGCGTTGAGCGCCAGCCTGACTTTGAGGCTCTTCGTCTTCGCGGCGCCGTTGTTTATCTTTATGCCTCCCGTGGGCGCGGCGAGATCGAGTTGTATTCCGTCGCTTATGGCATCCGTCGAGACGTTGCCGGCGTTGTCGCGGAACTGTACGTGGACGGTCTTCGTCCCTTCGCCGTCGCTGAGGAGCCACTGCCGGCTCGTGGCGTATGGTTCCCACTCGGACCACGTATCGGTGTTCTCGTTTCGGAAGCGCATGTGGCCCACCCCGGAGCCGGGCAATGGATCGGTAGCCGAGAGCGCGAGGTTCACGGTTCTGGCGTTGGTCGCGGCGGCGGTGCCGTTGATCCCGACGGTTCCCGTCGGAGCTATGTTGTTCACGGCGATGTCGCGCGTATACTCGTTCATGCCGCCGTCCTTGTCCATGACTTTGCCCTTTATCGTCATGGTCGGCTTGTCGAGGGCGAGGCAACTCCGGCTCGCTTGGCTACTCACCGCGCCGTACCCGGAGCCGTCACCGCAGTCGAAGGCGTATGTGAGGCTCTGTCTGTCGGCGCTCGAAGGATCGAAGACGTTCGTGAGCGAGACAGTGAAGTTGTCGCCCTGATTCACCGTACTCGGAACCGCGAGGGTCGCCGTCGGGGCGACGTTGTTCACCGTGATGTTCTTCATGTACTCGGTGAAGCCGCCGTCTTTGTCTATGATCCTCGCCCGCACGGTTCTCGTGGCGGGGCCGTCGCCGCGAGCGCAGGTGGTCGAGGCGCTCGCGCCGCTGTTCGCGTATGTGGCTTCGTCAAGAGAGAGTCCGTTGCAATCGAAGGCGTAGCGGAACCCGGCGTCCGTGTCGGCTTGCACGTCGCTCTGGTTCGTGAAGGCGACCGTCGCGATTTCGCCCTCGTTCATCGAGGCCGGAGCGTGCAAGATCGCCGTCGGGGAGACGTTTTGGATCTCGACGTTGTACGTGGCGGTGCTTCCGATCGCCCCGTCTCTGTCGGTCGCGCTCGCGCTCACCGTCGGGGAAGATGGGCCGTCGCCGCTCGTGCAATAGACATAAAACGAGTCGTTTCGGCCATTGGCGCCGACGCCCCCGATCCACTCCACGCCCGCCAGCGTGCTTCCGGCTCCGCATCCGACGTTCGGCGTTGGCCGGTCAGTCTCATGGCCGGGATCCCTCACAACGAGATTCGAACCGTAAAGAGTGTCGGACTCCGGTACGTTTCGAGGGCTCTGCTCGAGCCACTCGGTCGTTGGCGCCACGTTGTTCACGGTCAGCGAAAAGGTGACGCTCCTCGAAGACTGGCCGTCCGTGGCGGTGATGGTGACGGTCTGACTCTCGGCGGGGCCGTTTTTGGTCGGGAATTCCCAGCTCCACGTGCCGTTCGCGTCGTCTTTGGTTTTTATGCTCCCGACGGAGGCCGTGACGGTCACGGTTTCGTTGCCTTCCGCGTCCCCGAAGGTTCCGGCGTTTATCGCGATCTCGCCCTCGTTTACCGTGACGCCCGAGTTGTTCACGCCCACACTCGGAGGAGTGTTTATGTCTCCTCCGCCACCGTCGCCGGGGCAGCCGTGGCAAGGCTCGGCGTCCGCCG
>JBOHBL010000639.1:0-1305 GCA_050698295.1 Rubrobacteraceae bacterium
CTCATCGAGGATGCGTTCCCCATCGCCGTAGCCCAGTGCCCCGTACTGTAGCTCGGCGATGTAGAGGTTCCATGCATTTCGCGTCACCGCGAAGTCGTTTTTCGAAGCTCGCATGAACCGAAAGAACTCCTCGGTGGCGATCCAGGATCCGACGGGGCATTCGGCGAGGGCATCCGCGATGGCACCCCGGCGCGACGACAGGGCGGTGAGTCCATGTTTGCCCTTTCCGGTTTGCCCCTTGACGCAGTCGATGCGCGAAAGCTCGTCGAGCAGGGTCGCATTCATCCACTTTGTCCACAGGGCGCGCAAAGTCTCCGAAGCCGGTTCGAACAGCGCCTCTCGGCCCCCCTTGGTGAGCTGTAACCGAGTCCCCGAGAGTTGGGCGAGCCCGCCCGCTTGGATGAGCAGAGGCCACGCGAAGGCTCGGATCGGCCCGGCGTTCTCGTCGTGCCACTTGTCCTTCGGGGGCACGTGGGGGTAGTAGTCACTGCCCTCGAGGACGGCCGTGATGGCGTCAATCGTCGAGGCTGAGGCCCTTCGCGTCTTGTCGCTCACAGCGACCTTGCCGGTATCGACGAGTCTCAGGATGGAGAGCAACTCGCGCTGGGCGGACCGCTCGGAGTCGCGGACGGTGAGGGGCACGGCTTCCGTCCCTTTTTCTCGGATCTTCTGTTGGTTGTTCCACCGTTCGTACGGCCGTTCATAGGCCGGAGGGAGCGCGTCGATCGTCTTGACTTTCGCCTCGGCGGGCGTCGGCACGAATGCCTTGAGCCGCTTCTTCAAGTCTGGGGGTATGCCGCCGCCTTCCTCGTAGCCATAGAAGAAGTGGAGCGCGGTGGGGTGCGCATCGCGCCGGTACTCGTCGAGCGATCCCCAGGCGGGGTCGCGCCCGTACTTGGCACGGAAGCGATCTGCGGCGAAGTACGCCCTGCTCCCGTGCACGACCTCAGCCACGGCTGCGCGCTGCAGCTCATCGAGCGCTTCCCAGACCGCGCGCAGGCCGTCGTCATCGAGATAGCGGACGATAAGATCGATCAGCTCGGCCTTCCGCGTCGGGATGGGAAGGCCGGTGAGCGCGGCGAGCTTCTTGATCTCGCCGGCGTTCATATGCTCGGTGAGCACCACCTTGAGCGGCGGGATGTCCCCATCGGTACAGAAACGCTTCATCGTTCCTCCGTGCGTGGCCCGCCCCAGCGCGCCTTCGCACGCGCCAGAAACGACGGTTTTTGACTTAGCCTCAAGCCCGCGACGATCTCCTCGAAGCCCGGCATGAACCCCGTCTTGCGGCGGTGCTCGGCACGTACC
>JBOHBL010000640.1:0-13569 GCA_050698295.1 Rubrobacteraceae bacterium
GTGAAGACGATGATCTCATCCACCCGGTTGAGAAACTCGGGCCGGAAAGCCTGTTCGAGCGCGTTCCTGGCCCGCCGCTCGGTCCCCCGGAAGTCCACGCCGTCGCGGGCCGTGAAGCCAAACTGGCGCTCGCTCACGAGGTGCTGGCTGCCGACGTTCGAGGTCATGATGACCACCGTGTTCTCGAAGTTGACCGTGCGCCCCTGAGCGTCGGTCAAACGCCCGTCGTCCAAAACCTGAAGCAGCGTGTTGAACACGTCCGGGTGGGCCTTCTCGATTTCGTCGAAGAGGACGACCGAGTACGGGCGGCGACGGACCTGCTCGGTCAACTGCCCGGCCTCGTCGTAGCCGACGTAGCCCGGAGGCGCGCCGACGAGGCGGCTGACGGTGTGCTTCTCCTGGTATTCGGACATGTCTATCCGGATCATGGCGTCCTCCTCGCCGAAGAGGTACGCGGCGAGAGTGCGCGCCAATTCCGTCTTACCGACGCCCGTGGGACCGAGGAAGATGAACGAGCCGACGGGGCGCTTCGGGTCTTTGATCCCCGCCCGCGAGCGCCGTATCGCCTCGGACACCGCGGACACGGCCTCCTCCTGCCCGACGACCCGCTCGTGGAGGACGTCCTCGAGCTTGAGGAGACGCTCGGCCTCTTCCTGAACAATGTTCGTCGCCGGGACGCCCGTCCACTCTTCCAAAATCCGGGCGATGTCCTCGCGGCAGACCGCCGGGGAGTTCGCCTCGCGGTTGCCGCTCCATCCCTCGTGCTGCTCGTTCAGCTCGATCTTGAGCTGTTCGATGCGCTGCTTGTACTCGGCGGCCTTCTCGTAGTCCTCGCCCCGAACCGCGTCCTCTTTCTGGTTTTCCAGCGAAGCTATTTCATCCTCGATCCTCCTCACGTCCACCGGCGTCACCGTCGAACGGAGCCTCACTTCGGCGGCGGCTTCGTCGAGGAGGTCTATGGCCTTGTCCGGCAAATACCGGTCGGTGATGTAGCGGTCCCCGAGATTCGCCGCCGCATAGATGGCTTCGTCGGAAACACGAACGCGGTGGTGCGCCTCGTAACGGTCGCGAAGCCCGAAGAGGATGGCGACAGTCTCGTCCACGCTCGGCTCATCCACCATCACGGGCTGGAAACGCCGTTCGAGCGCCGGGTCCTTCTCGATGTTCTTCCGGTACTCATCCAATGTCGTCGCGCCCACGACTTGAAGTTCGCCGCGGGCGAGCGCGGGCTTGAGCATGTTCGAGGCGTTCACCGCGCCCTCCGCGCCCCCGGCTCCCACGATGGTGTGAAGCTCGTCAATGAAGAGGACGATGTTCTTCTCCTCCGCCTGGATTTCCTTGAGCATTTGCTGCATGCGCTCCTCGAAATCCCCCCGGAACCGAGTCCCCGCCACGAGGTCGCCGACCGCGAGGGACAATACTCGCTTGCCTTTGAGCGACTCCGGAATGTCCTCGGAGACGACGCGCTGCGCGAGACCTTCCGCCACAGCCGTCTTCCCGACGCCCGCCTCGCCGATGAGGACGGGGTTGTTTTTCGTCCGTCGAGAAAGAATCCTCACGACGCGGGCTATTTCCTCGGCGCGCCCGATCACGGGGTCGAGTTCGCCGTCGCGGGCGGCTTGCGTGAGATCCCGGCTGACCTGATCCAGGGTCGGAGTCCGGCTCTGGCTCTGCTGCCCACCGCCGCCTCCGCCGCCGAATTGTCCGCCGTATCCGCCTGCGCCCGGAACTCCGGGTCCGCCGGGCATGGCAGCTCCCGGTCCCATCTGGCCGCCTCCTCTCTGCTGGAGCAGGCGCAGGATTTCGCGCCTCAGCGCCTCGGCGTCGCCCGCTCCGTTCTGCTGCAAAATCCTGTATGCGTTCCCGTCGCCCTCGCCGAGCAGCCCGAGAAGCAGGTGCTCGCTGCCGACCTGCGGAGATCCCATCTGCCTGGCCGCCGCGAACGAGAGCTGCAAAGCGCGCTTCGCGCTCGGCGTGAACGTGAAGACCTGCTCGCCGGGGTCGCCGCTTCGCTCGCGGAAACGAGACTGCATACCGTCCACGTCAGCCCCGGCCCGGCGCAAAGCCTCCGTCGCCACGTTCTCCCCCGTTATTATTCCGGCGAGAAGATGGTCCGTGCCGATTGACGCCTCGCCGCTCGCTCCGGCGGACACCTCGCGCGAACGCATCACGGATTCTTGCGCTTCCCGCGTCAGAGCCTCGAAGAGACTCCCGCCCGAAGACTGGCTTTGCTGCTGTATCAGATTCTGGAGCATCTCGAAGGGGTTCATCCCGCCAGAGTCTCCGCCCCCGATCATGCCAAGCCGCCTGGCGCACTGCGTGCAAAGATACGAAGTGGCCCTCTCCTCGCCGTGCTGCTGGAAAACCTGAACACTCGCCGGCCTCACTCCGCAATTCTCACAGATCATTCAAAAACCTCCAGTCGAATATAATGTTCCTTTTCCCGATCAAAGCTATGCCGTAACTTCCAAAATCTAAGTCTGACACGCTCACATTTTATTACTTTGTCGTGGCAGATCAAGCCGGGATCGCCGCGAGCCGATGATGAATTGGCGAGTGATGTTTTCCTGTTCGGGTGGAAAATTTTCTTCGTCGGCGTGAAACTTTGCGGGGTTGTGTGGTGTTGTACGAGTATGGAAAGCGAATTCGAGAAGGCGGGAGGCATGAGAAGCGGGGAGCCGCTGTCGAAACGGCTCGCGGAGGGAGACCCTTCGGCGCCGCGGGATCTTGTGGAGCGGCATCACGTCGAACTTTGCCGCTATGCTCGGGCTTTGCTGCGGGACGGCCCCGCCGCCGAGGACGCCGTTCAGACGGCTTTCGAGAGAGCCTTCACCGCCCTCGGTCGTTACTCCAAAGAGCGCGTCGCGGCTCTTTCTCTGCGTCCCTGGCTGTACCGCATCACGCTCAACGTGGTACGGAACGTCTGGCGCGACGGTCGCCGGGAAATTCCCGTGGCCGAAACGCCGGAGTCCGGCGGAGCTTCCGGCGCGGAGGACAAAGAGGCGTGGATGGACGCTCTCGAAGCGTTGGGGCGGTTGTCCGAAAGACAGCGGGTGGCCGTGACGCTGCGATACATCGAGGATCTTCCTTACGCCGGGATCTCCGAGCGAACCGGCTGGCCGGAGAACACGTGCAAAACCCTCGTCAGGCGGGGGATCGGTCGTCTCGGCGTTTTGTTGTCGGATGAAGCGTATGGAAACGGAGGCAGCTAATGGAGAGTGAAGGATCCCGAAAGGTCGGCGAGGAGCGTGTGGCCGAGTTGCTCAGGGATGCGGCTACGCGCCTCGGAGCGCCACAGAAAAGCCGGGACGAATTCGTCGAGCAGGCGCTTACGAGGGGAACAGACCGCCTCTTCACGTGCGACTCGCCCCTGGGTGAACTCTACGTCGGGGTGAGCGGCAGGGGCGTGCGCCTTCTCGGAAAAGCCGTCTCGCCCGAGGAGTTCTCGGTTCGCTACAGGGAACGCTTCGGCCGCCTCCTCTCATGGGGAGCGGATGAGAGGACGCGCAGGATCGCCGAGAGGATGGCCACCGCGCTGACCGGGGAGAAGATCGAAGTTCCGGCGGACCTCTCGGGGACGACGCCCTTCCAGCGGCGGGTGCTCGAGGTGGTGAAAGGGATTCCTCGCGGCGAGGTCAGACCGTATGTCTGGGTGGCGCGCGAGGCCGGCTCTCCTGGAGCCTCCCGCGCCGTGGGATCGGTGATGGCGAACAACCCGGTGCCGCTCGTCATCCCCTGCCACCGGGTCGTCAGAAACGACGGCACGACGGGCGGCTACGCCTTCGGCGCGGAGGAGAAGGTCGGGCTGCTCGAAGGGGAAGGCGTGCCGGTCGGGGAGCTGGCCGGCTCTCCGTACCTCGCAACGCCGACCACGGGGATCTTCTGCCACGCCACCTGCCCAAACGCCAGGAGAATAAAGCCCGAGAACCGCCGCCGTTTCCGCTCGGCGGAGGCGGCGACGGATGCCGGATACAGACCCTGCAAGGTGTGCCGTCCGGTCGTGGCCGGATAGAGGCGGAGCAAGAGGACGCGGGCGGCGAGGTCCTTTGCTCCGCGAACTGCGCCCGGCAAGGCAGGCCCTACGTCCGGCACGAGAAGATGGCTTTCCTCTCTGGGGGCGCGGGCATCCTGCCCGCATGAGGGAGAACGTGCATCGCGGGCTGGAAGCCCACGCCCCCAGGAAAGCGTCGATTCGCGCCCCTCAAACCTTCCGGCTCTCTTTCGGGTTCTCGGACCAACTCTCTGAATGAAACTTTCCAGGGTCCCGGCGTGTTTTACGAGGGTACGGAAGAAGATGGAATCGAAAGGAGAACGAAGATGAACGCATACGTGGCCGATATCTCCTCCCCGGTGGGCGCCGTCGCCTTCGCGACGAATGAGGATGGAGCGCTTCTCGCCGCGCGGTTCCGCGACTCCGGCTCCCTCGAAAAAGGACTGTCGCGCGAAGGCTTCACCCTCTCTCGCGACAGGGATCGTACGCGCCGGGCGCGGAGGCAGATCGTCGAATACTTCGCCGGAGAGCGCCGCTCTTTCGATTTGCCGGTGGCGCGGAGGGGGACGATTTTCCAGCAAGCCGTCTGGGAAGAACTCTCGCGCATACCGTTCGGCGAGAGGCGCGCCTACGGCGAGGTGGCCGAGGCGATCGGGCGTCCTGGCGAGGCCGTGGAGGTGGGAAAGGCTTGCGCGGCGAACCACGTTTTGCTGGTGGTTCCCTGCCACCGGGTGGTGGGCGCCGACGGCTCTCTCAAAGGATACGCCGACGGCATGCGTATCAAGGAACGCCTCCTCGATCTCGAAGCAAGCCAAAAGCCGCTCTTCGCATAGAGGCGCCGGCGTTTTGGCCGCCACGAATGTTATCCGTCGCGGAGACCGCGGTAAGTAGGGGAGAGTTTCGGAAACTTCGGGAGGTTTTACGGATGGAAGGAAGAGAGCTGGTCGGGCTTGTGGCGAGGACGCCGGATGGGGAGGAGATCGGTCGCATTTCGGAGGTCGTGGCCGATGAGGAGAGTGGGATGGCGACGCGCGTCATTCTGGAGCGGGGAGAACAGCGTTTCGAGGTTCCGCCGGCGGCCATCGAGCCGGACGAGGACGCGGATTTCGCGACCTTTCACGCCGACCGTTCGGACGCGGAACCAGGGGATCATGTCGGGGACGAAGAAGTGCCAGAGGGGTATGCGCCAATGGAATCCGGCGCGGACGACGAGAGACATGAGGGGCAGTTCGCCGCCGCTCCGGGGAGTCCGCCGGAGGCGCAGTCCGCCGAAGACCTTGTACGGGAAGACTGGCAGGACGAGGAAGACACGCCGGATTCCGGCTATCCCAGAAACGACGCCTACATAGATCCGGACACCGGCGAGGAGGCCGTGGCCCCGGAGATGGAGGACAACGAGAACCTCCGGGACGACGTGAGGGACCTCCTCATAGACACCGGACTCGATGCGCGTTCCGTCGAAGGAGGCGTCGTGGAGCTATCCGGCGACGTCGGGCGTCAGGAAGACCTCGAAGAGATCATCGAAGAAATAATGGGCCTCGACGGCGTCCTCGAAGTGGATACGACAGACGTGGCCGTGGAGGGGTAGCTCCGCTTCAGGAGGCCATTGCTCTCGTTCGCGCGCCGGATCGTATTTTCAGAGAACGTTCGGTCTCGCGCTGGAGTTGGCGGACGCGCTCGCGGGTCAGGCCAAGTTCCCGCCCGAGTTGCGCGAGCGTTGCGGGCTCTCCGCCGTTCAGCCCGTAACGGCCGACGATCACTCGCCGCGCGCGATCCGGAAGCTTGTTCAGATCCCTCCTGAGCCTGAAAGACTCGACCCGACTTATCGCCGAATCGGAGGGGTCGGAGGAGGACTCGTCCTTTATGAGGTCTTCCACGCTGGCGCCGTCCTCCGGGGAGAGCGGGAGGTCCAGGCTGACCACGTCCGGGAAGGCTTCGAGGACGCGCCGGACTTCCTCCGGCTCCCAGCCAAGCCTCCGCGCCACCTGCTCTTCGGTGGGCTCTTCTCCCAGCTCCGACGACAGCTCCGTCCGCGTGCGGGACACCTTCCAGAGCTTCTCCGAGACGTAGGCCGGAACCCGGATCACACGGCTCTTGTCCGAGAGAGCGCGTCCGATGGACTGCCGGATCCACCACGTGGCATAGGTCGCGAATCGGTGGCCCATCTCCGGATCAAAGCCGTCCACCGCCCGCATCAAACCCAGATTGCCCTCCTGAATGAGATCCTCGAAAGGCAACCCCATGCCTCTGTACCTCTTCGCCACCGCCACCACCAGCCGGAGGTTGCCCTCAACCATGCGCCGCCGCGCTTCCCCATCCCCCGCAACCACCCGCCGCCCCAACTCGACCTCCTCCTCATGACTCAACAACCGCCCCCGCCCGATCCGCGAAAGATACCCGGCGATAAGTTCCGGCGCCACACCAGAAGATCGTCCACCACCATTCATGCCCGACTCCTCTCGACGAAACTCCCGACTCTCAATTATTGACTGAT
The DNA here is from genome assembly GCA_050698295.1 of Rubrobacteraceae bacterium. Taxonomy (GTDB): domain Bacteria; phylum Actinomycetota; class Rubrobacteria; order Rubrobacterales; family Rubrobacteraceae; genus JACCWD01. The sequence goes on from JBOHBL010000640.1 coordinate 6,486, forward strand.
TGCTCAATTAAAGGATATTGTCGGGAAGCTGCCGCGTCAAGTGGGGGTTTGCCCCGGATTGTGAACGCTTTATCTATTAGCTTGCGGCCTCGTCGTTGCGGCGAATAAGCGAGGCCAGTGGTTCGCGGGCCGGTTGGAGGTCTGGGACCGTGAGCTTCTGGAGGGCGAGCCCGTTGAAGCGGGCGAGGAGCAGGGCCGGTATTCCGGGACCGTGGCTCATGCCGGCGTCGTCGAGGGCGCGTTCGACGCCGCGTCTGCCCTCTTCAAGAAAGTTTGCCAGTTCCGGAAGGAGGCGTGGATCGCTCAGTCCCAGAGCGAACAGTTCGAAGTGAAGGCGTGAAGAGATAGACGACCGGTGAAAAGCGTTTTCGTGGGAGATCCGGGATGCGGCAAACTCCCTCGCTCCCTCGCGGTAATCGCCGGAGATCAGAGCGGGCGAGACGCACGCCGACGGCTCTGGCGACCTCCTTGATCGTCATCGCCTCCAAACCCTTCCGGGGCAGGGTTTCGGTGGCGGCTTTGATCATCCCGGCGCGGACATCCGCGCCATCCCGGCAAAGAGTGGCTTTGTCCCGGCGCGTCCTCATGAGCCGAACTTTCCGGGCTTGCTCCGGCGGCGGTGCCACCACTTCTCCAGCCGGACGGCGGGGAACACGATCAGGGAAACCGCGAGGGCTTCGAGCCAGGCGACGGGTCCCAGCGGCGCGGCGCCGAAGAGATCGTTCATGAACGGCAGGTACACGAAGCCGAGTTGCAGGAGCAGAATCCCGACGATACCCGCGTAGATCCAGCGATTCGAGAACAGACCGACCTCCGACACGGACCCGTGCAGGGAGCGGCTCTCTATCAGGTAGAAGACCTGGAAGAGGATCACGGTGGTCACCGCCATCGTCTGCGCCTCGGCGAGCGCCGCGTTCTGGGACACGCCCGCGCCGATCCGCCCGTAGTACTCGACGAGGAAGAGGCCGATGCCGGAGAGCGCCATCAAAAGCCCGACGAGCGCCGTGCGGAGAAGTATCCGCCGGTCCAGAATCGGCGCGGCGGGGTCCCTCGGAGGCCGGCGCATCGTACCCGGCTCCTTGGACTCGAAAGCCAGCGGCAGGGCGAGCGCAACCGCCACGACGTGGTTGACCCACAAAACCTGCGTCGGTCCCATCGGCAGGAGGGGTTCGTTGCCGACCACGGGGAAAAACATGACGCCGAGCATGATGAGCAATGCCTGCCCCGCGCTGGTCGGCAGGATAAAAGCGAGGGCCTTGACGAGGTTGTCGTAGACTCTGCGCCCCTCCTCGACAGCGGCGGTTATGGTGGCGAAGTTGTCGTCGGTGAGGACGATGTCCGCCGCCTCCTTCGAGACGTCCGTGCCGGCGATGCCCATCGCCGTCCCGATGCCGGCCTGTTTGAGGGCCGGGGCATCGTTGACGCCGTCGCCCGTCATCGCCACGACCTCGCCCCGATTTTGCAGGCCCTTCACGAGCCGGAGCTTGTGCTCGGGAGCGACCCTGGCGAAGACGTCGGTCCTCGCGGCGGCCTCCTCGAACTCCTCGTCGGAAAGCCGGTCCAGTTCGTTTCCGGTCAGGATGGCGTCTCCCTCGTCGAGCAGCCCGAGTTGCCGTCCGATGGCTGCGGCGGTGGCGGCGTGGTCGCCGGTGATCATCTTGACCGTCACCCCGGCTTCCCGGCACTCCGCAACCGCCTCCAACGCCTCTTCTCGCGGCGGGTCGATCATCCCGACGAGCCCCAGCAACTCGAACCCGTCGTCCACGTCCCCTTCGTCGAGTTCTTCCAGTGACCTCGAAACGTCCTTCGCGGCGAGCGCCAGGACCCGGAGGCCATCGTTGGCCATCGTATGGACGCGCTCCAGAACATCCTCCGGGTCCGTGCCAGCCTCGACGGAGCAACGTTCCAGGACCACCTCCGGCGCGCCCTTTATGTAGACTTTCCGCGCGCCCGCGGCGTCCTCGTTCAACGTCGCCATGTATTGCCGCTCAGACTCGAAAGGGATCGAAGCGACGCGGAACCTTTCCTTCGCGGCCTCGCGCTCATCGAGGCCAGCCTGCCGGGCGGCGATGAGGAGCGCGCCCTCGGTGGGGTCGCCCTCGACGCGCCACTCGCCTTCGTCCCGCGCGAGGGAAGCATCGCTCGCGAGTGCTCCGGCCACGAGCAGTTCGCGGAGGTCGCCGGGCAGCTCTTCGAGAGGTTCTTCGTCGCGGAGGAGTTTTGCCTCGGGAGTGTGGCCGGCAATCTCGTATGACGTTCCGTCGTGTGCGGGCGTCCAGAGTTCGCGCAGCGTCATCTCGCCCTTCGTCAGCGTGCCGGTCTTGTCCGTGCAGATCACGGTGGTGCTGCCGAGGGTCTCCGCGGCGGGCAGCCGGCGCACGATTGCGCTCCTCTTCGCCATGCGCCGGACGCCGATGGCGAGGGCTATGGTGATGACGGCGGGCAGGCCCTCGGGGATGGCGGCGACAGCCAGGGTTATGCCCGCGAAGGCCGCATCCACCGGTGAATAGCCTCGAAGGATGCCTATCAGGAGCAGCGCGAGGGCCACGACCCCGATGCCGATCGTGATCCACTTGCTCAGAGCCGATATCTGCCTGGTGAGGGGCGTCCCGGTCTCCGTGGCCTCGTCGAGCATGGAGGAGATGCGCCCCAGCTCGGTACCCATGCCCGTGGCGGTGACGACCGCCGTCGCGGTTCCGTAGGTCGCGAGGGTGCCGCCGTGGACCATGCTCTTCCGGTCGGCCACCGGCGCGCCCTCGGGCGCAGGCTCATCGCGCTTTTCCACCGGCTCCGACTCGCCGGTGAGCGCCGACTCGTCCACGCGGAGGTTACGAACCTCCAGGAGGCGAGCGTCGGCTGGGACCTTGTCGCCGGAGGCGAGCGATATCACATCCCCCGGCACGACTTCCCCGGAGGGGACGGAGGTCCACCGGCCATCCCGCAGCGCCGTCGCGTTTTCCGGGACCATGCCCGCCAGGGCGTCTATGGCTCGCGTCGCGCGGTATTCCTGGACGAACCCGATTATGGTGTTGAGGACCACCACCGCGAAAACCACGATGGAGTCGGCACCCTTGCCCAGCAACACCGCGAGGGCTCCGGAGCCGAGCAGCACGTACATCAACGGGTCGTTTACCTGGCGGAGAAACATCCGGATGACTCCGCCCCGCGAGCCCCGCTCCAGAACGTTCGGCCCAACCTCGTCGAGTCGTCTCTCCGCCTCCCCGACCCCGAGACCTCCCTCGACGGACGTGGCGAACTCCTCCAGAAGCTCCCGCGCGGGCCGGGAGGCCGCCTCGATGGTCTTCGCTTCCGTCACCGCGCGCCGCTTTCCGCGGCAGCGCCGGTTTCGGATACCGCGGCCCCTTTCTCTTCGCCGTGGACGACGAGGACCGGACAGGGCGCGCGGCGGGCGAGCTCCATCGAGACGCTGCCCATGATCACAGTCCTCACCGCCCCCATCCCCCTGCTGCCCGCGATGATGACGTCAGCCCCGATGTTTTTCTGGACCTCCAGAATCCCCTCGACCGTTCGACCCACCGCGAGATGCTCCCCGGCGACGCGACCGCCGATCTCCTCCACCCGGCGAACCGCATCCGCCAGAACCTCCCGTCCCCGCCGCTCCAACTCATGCCTCACGAAGCCGCTGAAGTGCGTGGTGTGGATCTCATTCCACACGTGGACGACGTGAAGCTCGGCCCCGGTCCCCTTCGAGATCGCCACCGCCTTCCGCGCCGCCAGAGCCGCGTCAGGCGACCCATCGGTAGCCAGCAAAACCCTCGAAAAAGTCCCGCTCCCATCAACCCGACTGTCCATCTCAGCCATCAGCCTCTCACCTCCATATTCGTTGTTGACTGATTGCTCAATTAACGAATACCTGAAGGAGAGGTATTGTCAAGAAATTTTTTCGGGCGTTGGTCAGGACGTTGGTCAGGAGTTTGGGATTCTGCCTTCGAGGAGGAAGTCCACGACTTCCTCGGCGAAAGCGATGGGGGTCTCCGGCTCCTCGAACACTGCCGTGAGGACCAGGCTGTAGAGGAAGGAGCGAGAGAAGGCCGTTACGTTGAGTGGGCGCAGGTGTCCGGCCTGGATCCCCTCTTCGAGGTAGTCTTCGACGAGAGTCCGAGCCTCCGCCCGGAGTTCGCGGAAGTAGGTCGCGGCGGTCTCGTTGGTGAGGCACTCGCTCATCAGGATCCCCACGATGCTCCTCCGCCGCCTCACGGTTTCGAGGAACTTCACGCCGAAGTCTACGAGCGTGGATCTCGGATCCTCGATGGAAGCCTCCGCCATCAGCCTGCGCGCCTCGGGCATGAAGGACCTCTCCTGAATGAGCGCCTCAAGGAGACCGGGCTTGGTCTTGAAATAGTAGAAGATCAGACCGCTCGGCACCCCGGCCTCATCCGAGATGCTCTGGGTCGAGGTCGCGTCGAAACCCCTCCCGGCGAACAGCTCCTGAGCCGCGTCGAGGATGCGCTCCCTCGTCAGACGCTGCTCCCCTCCAGCCTGAGCTTCGTTCTGAGAGTCTTCCGGGCTCAAAGCACCTTCCCCTTCCGCGCCGCCATCGCGGACGCTCTCTTCACACAGTTCACGATTCTCTCACCTATTTTGACTGCCTGCTCAATAACGAATACCCGAACCGGGACGGCTGTCAAGGACTTTCCGGAACTCGAAGCGTTCGGGAGGTTTCCGGAGCCAGGACGAAGGCTCCGCCACCAACTGGAACTACAGGGAGTAGGGAGGCGCTCGCTGACGCTCGCTTGGGGAGTAGGGAGTCGGGAAAAGACAAGGGAGATGCTCGCGCCCTCGAAGTCTCACCTCGAATTCAGCGAGGGTTCGTCGGGCGAGGAGGAGAGGGTATCGAAGCGAAGGGAGTCGAGAACATTCCCTACTCCCGACTCCCTACTCCCGGCGGTTCAAAGCGCCTTCTCGTTCGGAGCGGAGTTGGGGATGGGTTCCGGGGACGTGGCGGCGGACGAAGCGTTCCGTCCTCTCGAAGAGGTCGAAGCGGTCGAAGAGCGGGTTCCAGAAGCCGACGGTGATGCAGTAGTAGGTGTCGTAGGGGCTTTCGTGGTGGATGTCGTGGTGCTCCTTCGAGAGGATGAGGCCGAGTTTCTGGAGGAAAGTCGCCCATGCCGGAGGAGTATCCATGTGCGCCCACTTGTGGAACTGGTTGGTGAGGAAGATGCCGAGGCAGAGGAAGAGGAAGAACGCTCCGAAGAGGCATCCCCACAACGTCGAGGACATCGGGACGAAGAGCCAGACGAGCAGCATCGTCGGGAGGCTCGCGAGGCAGTTGTTCCCGTTCGTGTCAACGAAATCGTTGCGGGTGATGCCGAGGGGGTCGATGTGGTGATCGCGAAACGGCTTGATGAAGTACGGGCCGAAAAAGGGCGTGTCATCAGAACCGAAGTTATCCAGCGTGAAATGGACGAAACCCGAGACGAGATCGGCGGCGAGGTAGGCGATCACCGCGAGGACGGGCAACAGCCACAGGAAGCCGAAAGCGGCGCCGGCGGAGGCGATCTCGATGGAGATCAGGGCTGCGAGGAGGGCGAAGATGCCGGCGTATTCGAGGGCGCGTTGGCCGCGGGGCATCTCGTTGACTTCGAGGTCCGATCCGCTCTTCGTCGACAAGGGCTCCTTCATGCTCATATCCTCCCCTTCGATGGAAGTCGCTCGATGACGCTCGTTTCCGTTAAGCATACCCGAATCGCGTAGCCGGTCCACGCCTTTCTATGTAGACTCTCGCCGTATGAAGGTACGAACCTTTACGCCCGTCCGGATCATCGCCCGTCCCGAAGACGCTCGGCTCGGACGAAAAACCGCGTTCGCCGCGCTCGGCGCTTCGGGGGCGGCGCTCGCGGTCGCGGGCGCGAGGCTGGCGGCGAAGCGCTTCACCACCCCGACCCCCAACGAAGAAAAGTTCATCACCCCGTGGGAACTGCAAATTCCACACGAGGACGTAGCTTTCGAGACGAAAGACGGCCTGACGCTGCGCGGGTGGTGGCTGCCGAAGGCAAGGGCGAAGCGCACCGTCGTCACGATCGCCGGGCACAACGGCGCGAGGCACCACACTCTGGGCATAAGCTCGGCGCTCTGGCGGCGCGGCTCGAACGTGCTCCTCTTCGACAATCGCGGGCGCGGGGAGTCCGAGGGGGACCTCATCTCGCTCGGGCACTTCGAGAAGCTGGACGCTCTGGCGGCGACGGAGTACGCGATCTCCCGCGCCCCCGGACTCCCGCTCGGGATGCTAGGGTTCTCGATGGGCGGGGCCGTCGCCATAATGGCCGCCGCCACCGACGAGCGGATACGCGCCGTCGTCGCCGACTCCCCCTTCGCCTCGCAAAAAGAACTCGTCCACCATCACCTGCGCCGTCGCGTCGGGTTCACCTCGGCGGCGATCCTCGCCCTCAGCAGCCAGTTCCTCCACTACGACATAAGAGAAGTCGAGCCGATAAGGTCCGTCAAAAACATCTCCGGCGCGTGCATGCTCATCCACGGCGACCTCGACGAAGTCACCGACCCGGAAGACTCGATTTCGATGTACAAACTCGCTGGACAGCCGAAGGAACTATGGATCGTCGAGGGCGCGGGCCACATCGAAGCGTACTTCCTCGACCGCGAGGAGTATTCCCGGCGCGTCTCCGCCTTCTTCGAGAGCTCGCTTCGCTCTTAAGTACGGGGAGTAGGGAGTAGTAATTGCTTTTTCTACTCCCCACTCCCTATCTCCCTACTCCCTGTCTTTATGCCTCACCACGGTTCGTATTTGCAATCCGCCGCACGCTTTCTGGGTGAGGTCCATCGTCATCTCAACCGGGTCGCAGGCTCCGACGAGGTCTTTGAGGATTGTCGCGGCGAGGTCCTCGGCGAAGGCTCCTTTGTCACGGAAGCCCCACAGATACAGTTTCATGGACTTCGATTCGAGGAGTCGTTTTTTCGGGGTGTACGTCAGTTTCAAACCATAAACCGACTTTCCGCGCCCCCTAATACGCGGTTCGGGAATTAGCGACGCGCCATGATCCGAGCCATGAGCGAGACGCTGGAGCGCCTCGGCTTGGTCGCGGGGATGTTCGACGAACTCGGCGTC
>JBOHBL010000641.1:0-3867 GCA_050698295.1 Rubrobacteraceae bacterium
GGATTTGTCCCCGGGCGACGGGGTTTTCCTCCGGCCGCTCGAAGGGGTCGAGTAGTTCCGCGTCGCCGAGCTTCAAGGACTTCAGCGCGGCTCCGAGAGTGACGACCTCAGCCTCGCAGCCGCCCGCTGATACAGAGATCTGTCTTTCCGCGTCGCCCATCGCCCGAACATTTTCCCGGTGATGCCCGGTCTTTGCAATCCGGGCGCTCCCGGCTCGAAGTTCCGTCCACCCGAGGGCGCACACTGTGGCCGCAACCCACAGAAAGGAAGTGAAAGAAATGTTGTCCGAAACGCTGAGGGGAGTCCGGGTCGGCTCGCCCGTGTCTCATGGTCCCTTGCACCTCTTTCCGCTTACGGGCGGTCCTGTTTCGGGGAAGGACTTCGCTCTTGTGGACGAGGCTTTCGAGGAGGGGTCTTTGCGCGTCGAGGAACTGCGAGGGGGGAGCATACCGGAGCTTCGCGTCGTCAACGGCGGGACGAGGCCGGTTTTGATCCTGGAGGGGGACGAACTCGTCGGGTTCAAGCAGGACAGGGTGGTGAATTCCAGCGTTTTGGTCGAGGCCGCTTCGGAGCGGATACTGCCGGTCTCCTGCATCGAGCAGGGACGCTGGAGCCGGCGTTCGAAGCCTTTTTCTCCCTCCGCGGCGAGTTCACCCCCCAGCCTCCGCAAAGCGAAGTCTCGCTCGGTCGCCGCTTTCTTGAGACGCGGCGAGGGTCACCGCAGCGATCAGGGAGCCGTCTGGGAGGAGGTGGACCGTATCTCCGAACGCCACGCCGCTCCCTCCCCGACCCGCGCCCTCCGCGACACCCGAAGCCGCCTCTCCGAAAAACTCGCGCCCTTCGAAGCGCTGGCCGAAAAACTCCCGGCGGACGCCCGGGGCGTGGTCGCGGCCCTCGGCGGGAGAGCTGTCTCGCTCGAAATGCTCGCCGGGCCGCGCTCCTTCTCGAAGGTCTCCAGAAAGCTCATCTCCGGCTACGCGCTCGAAGCCCTGGAGGTCGAGGCGGGCGGCCTCCCCGACCCCTTCGCCGTCCGCGAGTTCATCGAGACCGCAGCTTCGGCGGAGTGGGAAGAACACCCCGCCGTCGGAGCCGGAAGGGACTTCAGGTTCGAGGCGGAGGAGGCGTCGGGCTATGCCCTCGTTGACGAGGACGGCGTGTCGCACCTCGCGGTTTTCGCGGCGTATGGAGGAGTTGAGGAGTAGTGAGTGGGGGAGTCGAGATGAGGAGCGCGGTATTTCTCCCGACTCTTCCATCTCCTCCCTGATAACATCTGGGCATGCTTGAGGAGAACCTCTGAACCGCAATCAGAGAGCCGCCGCAAGGCAGCTTTCGCTCGCCGCTTACCTGCTGTACGGCGGCGGGAGCTACAGGGACGAGGTCGCCATCCGGGAGAACCTTCCGCTCTATGAGGAGATCTACGGCGCTTCGCCTGATGAGGACCGCGCCGTCGATGCCTTGCGGAAGCAGCTTTGGCGCGACGTGGAGGCGCTGAGCGGGGCAGGCATTCGGGTGGAGGTCGAGGGGGACGCTGAGGGACGGCGCTACCGGCTGCCCGTCGAGGGATTCTCTCCGGTCGAACTCCATCTGGACGCCGAGGAGCGGGCGGTGCTCGTGGGGGCGCTGCGGGCGTTGCGCCGGGACTTCCCGTATGCGGGCCCCTTGAGGCTCGCGATAGCCAATTTGATCGGGACGGTCTCCGCTCCGGATACGGGTGAGACCTTCGCCGCCATCGCGACCAGGGAGGACGAGAGCGTGGCCCGGAGGGTAGCGACCCTGGAGCGGGCCGTCACCCGCCGCAAACGGGTCAGCTTCGACTACTACTCCATCTCCCGAAACGAAACCTCGACCCGCGAAGTCGAACCGTACGCGCTCTCGTTGCTCGACGGTGTCTGGTACGTGACCGGCCGGGACGCGAACCGGAAAGCCCTCAGGCAATTCCGAATATCCAGGGTCCGGGATCGCGCGACCTTCTCGACCAGGAAAGAGAGCGGAGACTTCGAGGTCCCGGAAGACTTCGAGCGTGGCCTCGCCGGACCGCGCGCTCCGTGGCAACTGGGCGAGCCGGATAAAACAGCTCGCATCCGAACCTCCAGAGAAACTTCCGACGCCGCCAAAAGTTCTTTCCCACAGGCCGTCACCATCGAGGAGAACGAACCATTCCTCGTGACTCGCTATTCGGGCGAACGCCAGCTCGCCGGCTGGCTCCTCTCGCTCGGGGGAGAACTGGAAGTCGTCTCCCCGAACTCGCTGGCCGAGCGTGTCGTGGATGGGCTCGAAAGGATAGCGTCGGAGCATGGGGGGGACGTTTGAGCGGGGTCGGTTCGGAGCCGCTCGCGCTCGAGGTGGCGCTCGCCCACTACGTCGCCTCCATGCCGGAGGGAAAGAGCGCGCCTCTGTCGGACCTCGCGTCGGATTTCGGGTGTTCCATCAAAGAAGTCGAGGCGGCCCTCGAGTCCGTGAGGGAGGTCGAAGACCGGGACCTCACCACCATCTCCGGCGTCTCCGTCGAGGACGGGCGGCTCGTCAAGCACCTCTCCGGCGGGTACGAGGAAGAGTTCCGGCGTCCGGTCAGACTCTCGCCGGTGCAGGGCAGGGCGGCGCTGCTGGCGCTGGACGTGGTTTCGGGGGCGGCGGATCCCGGCATCCTCGAAAGACTCCGGGACAAGGTGAGGAGCGCGGTCGGGGACGAAGTGCCAAAGGTCGAAGTCGGGGCGAGGTCCGGCGAGGGAGACCCCTCCATCGTCGAGGCCCTGGAACGCGGGCGGCGCGAGAAGAGGCTCGTGGAGATACGGTACCCTTCGAGCGGCGAACTCCGAACCCGGTCCATCGAACCCGCCCTCATGAGCAACATCGAAGGCGTCTGGTACCTCAACGCCTACTGTCGATATGCCGAAGGCGGTCGCCTCTTCCGGCTCGACCGCATCCTTGCCGCGACGTTGCTCGAAGAGCGTTTCGAAGAGCGCCTCGATCTGAAAATAAAGACCGAGTTCGAGGACATCGACCCGAGGAGGTACGCGACGAGGAAAGCCGTGATCCGGTTCTCTCCGACCGTCGCCCGCTGGATGGAAGAACGTCCCGAACTCGACCTTATCAAAGAACGCGAGGACGGCTCCGCCGACTACGCCCTCTACTACACCGACGCATCCTGGGCCGCCAAAAGGGTCATGCAATACCTCGGCGAAGCGGTCGTCATCGAGCCCGAAGAGTTGAGACGGGAAGTCCACCGCCGTGCGGCGGATTTGCTGGCGAAGCACCGGAGAGAGCCGTGAACCACGACTACCGAGGAGGAGCGATGAAGTACCGGGATCTCAGGCTCGAAGTGGTGAGGGTCGCGCGCGAGATGAGCGAGTCCGGCCTGGTCGTCGGGACTTCCGGCAACGTGAGCGCGCGAGCATCCGCCGAAAGCGTCCTCATCACCCCCAGCGGCCTGCCTTACGCGCGGATGAAGCCGCAGGACGTCGCCGTTGTGGACCTGGAGGGGAACGTCGTCGATGGCGCTCTGGCCCCCTCAGTGGAGACCCCGATGCATTTGGGGATCTACGCCGCAAGACCAGAGGCGCGCGCCATCGCGCACACCCACGCCCGCTACTCGACGGTCCTGGCCTGTATGGGCCTCGAGATACCGCCCGTGCACTACATGCTCGCCGAACTGTCGGACGAGGGCAGGGCACCCATCGCCGACTACGCCATCTACGGCAGCAGAGAGCTGGCCGAAAACGCCAGCCGCGCCCTCGGAAGCTCCCACAGAGCCTGTCTCCTGCGAAACCACGGCACCATCGCCGTCGGAGACTCCCCCCAGGAAGCCTACAAGAGGACCGAAATCCTCGAAGAGATGGCCGAAATCTTCTACAGAACCCGCCTCGCGGG
>JBOHBL010000642.1:0-1616 GCA_050698295.1 Rubrobacteraceae bacterium
GGCGAAAGCCATGCACGTCTCCGGCGGGCTTGCCTGGGCGCAGGGAGATCTCGACGCCGCCGGCCCCCTCCTCGGCGAGGCGGTGGCGCGCTTGAGGAGGCACGAAGACTACGAATGGCAACATATCTGGCTCTCATCCGCGCTCTCCATGCACGGCCTCGAACGCCTCGGAAGCGGCGAGACCGAAGAAGCCCTCGCTTTGGCCGAGGAGAGCGTCGAGGTCGGATGGAGGTACGGGGAATGCTCCGAGCTTGCGAGGGCGATGGCGGCGCTCGGGCTCGCTCGCATGGCCGCCGGACACTTCGACGAGGCGACCGCGCCGCTCGAGGAGAGCGCGGCCATGTGCCGGCGCCTCGGGGACCGATGGCTCCTCTCCTTCCCGCTCGGGAACCTCGCCGCGATGGCCCTCGGCGACGGAGACCTCGAACGGGCGCATTCCCTCGTCGAAGAGAGCATCCGGGCTTTGCGTGGCCTCGGCGACAAGTGGCTCCTCTCCGTCTCCCTCTCATACCTCGCCGCCACGCTCGCGGCGAGTGGACGCGCACGCCGGGCAGCCGCCCTCTTCGGAGCCAGCGAGGCTATGCGGGAGGAGGTGGGACAGGAGGAGGTGTACGCTCACTACCGCGCCGTCCACGACCGGGGCGTGGAAATATCCCGAAACTCCCTCGGAGAAGAAGAATTCGCTGTCGCGTGGGCCGGGGGGCGCTCGATGGACGTGGAGGCGGCGATCTCCTTCGCCCTCGAAGAAGACGAGTACGCCGAGCTGTCCGCCTCGAACCTCCGCGTCTTCGCGCTCGGGGGCGCGCGGGTGGAGGCCGGCGGAGAAGCGGTGGAGGCGTCGGACTGGAGGTACGCGAAAGTGGCCGAGCTTTTCTTTTATCTCATAAGCCACCCGCCCCGCACGCGGGAGAGGATCGGACTCGACCTATGGCCCGACGCCTCCCCCTCCCAACTCAGAAACGGCCTCCACAACGCGATGTACCGCCTTCGCCAAGCCCTCGGCCCTCCGAACAGGATCCACTTCACAAGCGGCCGATACACTTTCGACCACACCACCCCATTCACCTTCGATGTTCGAGACTTCGAAGAGAAGATTCGTCGGGCGCGTGAGTGTGCCGAAGATGACCCCGAGACCGCCGCGACGCTTCTCGAAGAAGGTGCCGAGCTATATCGCGGAGACTTCCTCGAAGGCTTCTCGGGCGGGGAGTGGGTTCTCTTCCGCCAGCAGGAACTGCGTGAGATCCACATCGAAGGCATGCTCCTCCTCGGACGGCTGCACTCGGAGCGGGGCAAAAACTCCGAAGCCGCCCGAGCCTATCGGCGAGCCATCGCTCGCGACCCGTATTCGAGCGAGGCGCACATCGGGCTCATCCGAGCATACTCCCGCATCGGAGAGCGGGGTCGAGCTTTCCGACACTACAAAGACCTCGAAGGCACCTTCCACAGAGACCTCGGCGCAAAACCCCCGCCCGAAGTCGCCACCCTCATCGAGCGCTTGCGGCGCGGCGAAGAAATCTGAGCGATTTTCTCCTCGAACTTTCTCGAATTTATCCCAATCCCGGCGATTTCCCTCCATTCACACAGCAATTCACACAGCGCCCCGCGTTAACCTGACC